>JALVRJ010000338.1 GCA_027031305.1 Hyphomicrobiales bacterium
AGCGTGTCGGCCACCCGGGCGAAGATATTCGCGTTGCCCACCAGCACGTCATTGCCATCACCACCCCTCAGCGTGTCCTGCCCGGCACCGCCATAGAGCTTGTCGTCGCCGGCGTCACCTTTAATGGTGTCATTGCCGGCATCTCCAAAGAGCTTGTCGTTGCCCTTGCCTCCAATGACAGAATCGTCACCGGCATCGCCATGCAAAACATCATTCCCCGGATGGCCCAAGAGGACATCGCTCTTGTCCCCTCCACGCAGCGTATCGTCCCCACCTCCGGCCTCGATATAATCCCTCAGCGACGATCCCGTGATGGTTTCCGCATCCCCATCGCCGTAGATATTCAACCAGTCATTCGTACCATTCCAGTTTATGAATTTCCAGCCCGAGAGATCCAGGTCAGTAGCGCTGGACATGTCAACAAGGATTTGTGCGGATGTTGATGAATATCCACTACCGCTAATCATGAGATTAGTGGCCAATCCGGCCCCAACTTCATCGGCATTGATCCAAAATAAAGAGGCATGGCCGGGAGCTGTAACGAATTTGATCTGCTCGATGGAATCAAAATCCGCCCCTCTGAAATCAAAACGTAGATCAGGTGCGCCAGGATTTATACCAAGCTCGATGGTATCCGTCCCGTCACCTCCAGAAATCACCTCTCCAACGGGAACATCCTCGCCATCGAGATATTCGAAGGTATCGTCACCCGCGCCACCCAGGAGAGTGTCCACGCCTGGACCACCGGATAAGTGGTCATTACCGTCCCCTCCGTTCAGTATGTCATTGCCATCGGCTCCCGCAAGCCAATCATCTTCGCCTTGTGCAAAGACGACATCTTTTTGTATCGACCCCTCAAAAGTTTCCGCGTTTTCATCGCCGAAGATGAATATGATTTCATCTTGCCTCCCCCAGCCAGAATCAAATCTCCATTGGGATATGTCCAGATGTGTCACATCCCCCATGTATATATCGATAATTTCCCTAAAGCCTTCTCTATCGATTCCTGAAATACTCAGGTTGGAGGCAAGCCCGTATCCGATTTCACTGGCGGAAATCTGGGCACGCATTATGCCCGCTGGAACGCCTGATCCCGACAGGGCAAATTCAAATGCTTCTATGGAAATGAAGTCCGCCTCGCGCATATCGAATGTGCGCAAATCTTCCTCATTCCACACCCTCCTGTCTATGACGAACTGAACAACATCACGAGCCCCATCCGTCCCCCTGACAATGCCCCGAAAATCACGCCCATTATGAAACGTTAGCGTTCTGGTTGCCATGGCGATATCCTCCCTTGACCTTGGCTTTTCATGCGCCAGGTTGGCACGACACTCTCATTCGCACCGCCTGTCATGGCCGGGAGAAAATGAAGAATTATTGCGATAAGACAGCAACCAGGAGTCGGTATGGAACTCACTGGTAAGGCACGCATGTCCGCCCTTTGCCCCGTCCGACCAGGATCTGTTGTTCCGTTGGTCGACGAAGCCCCCTCCACACGCACCCATCATCTGGCTTCCCTGCCATAGACATGACGAAGCGTGTGCTAATACCACTTGGCATTATGATATTGATTCTCACCCTTGGGAAATCACATCTTCGTGAAAATTGGAGAACATTGGTGAACATGAAACAGGAAGGAACAAGGCAATATTACATGGACAAGGTTATCAGCCTTCCAGCCGGTTCATCACCACAGGACATGCGCCGGCGAAAAAAATCTTGGCAAGTTATGAGAACGTGATAATGTGGCAAAAGCACTTCAGGGCGTTCCGCAGTGGCAATCCCATATTCATTCCTTGTTGGCACTGGTCTCCCTCACGCGCGGGAGCGGCTCCGAACACTGTCATGCGCGCATGTGGCCACATTGTCCCATCGGCCGCATGACCGACATCGTGAGACGACGCCGGCATGAAAACCAATTGTGATCGTATGGCTTTTGTCTGGCTCGATTTGTCATCCTGCGCCATAATGAGAACATGATTTCATTCAAATCCACAAACGCCAAAAACGATTGGATCGGAAGCATATCGACCACTCGGTGACGGTTGACAAATTCAATATGATGAATGCCGATCTCTCGAAGAAAAAAATTTTCATCTGGCAATGGGGGCGCTATGGGGCGGGCCCGAGATATGCATATGAGCTTGCCCATGGGTTACGCGGCCAGGGACTTGATGTTCTTTTGTCCCTTTCAAGCAATGCGGAAATCATGCGCACCGTCCCTGAGCGGGAGGTCGACTTACCATTCCCGACGTATGCGAATTTCTATGATTTCACGATAAAGAGCATTTTCCTGCCAAGACTTCTGCATGAACTGGACCACTTCATCGAGGCCACTCGTCCAGGCGTTGCCATTTGCGCCATGCCGGGAATATGGGACGCATTCGTTGCCAAACGTCTTCAAAGGCATGGAATCCCTGTAATAACCATTGTGCACGACGTAAAAAATCATCCGGGAGATTTGTTTATTCCAGTCTACTGGTTACAAAGAAGCTTGATTCGAAAAAGTACGGGGATAATAACCTTGACCGACTTTGTCGCAAGGGAACTTGTGAAAATGGGATTATTGAATGGGAAATTCCATTCCACGATTTCACATATTCCTTTCTTTTTTCCCGATTTGAAAATGGCCCCTCCGAAGCTTCCGGGATACCCCCGTCGTCCGGTCATGCGACTACTGTTGGCTGGACGTCTGCAAGCCTACAAGGGGCTGGAGCTATTCGCGGATGCGCTCGACCATCTCTCTGACAAGCCCATCGAGGTGCGTGTGGTTGGCGATGGAAGTGGAAGGGCACTGGAAAAGCTGGCAGACAATGGAAAGGTTGATTTCCGTCGAGGATGGTGCACGGAGGAAGACCTTGTTTCTCATATAGATTGGGCTGACGTCATTGTGGCGCCCTACATCGAGGCAACCCAATCTGGCATCGTTACGCTGGCACTGGATCGCTGGCGTCCGGTCATAGCGACCCCGGTAGGCGGACTGCCCGAGCAGGTTATCCATAATGTCACCGGACTGGTCACGGATGAAATATCCGGGGCCTCTGTTGCGGAATCCATCGAGACATATTTGAACAACCCTGATTTGTATATTTATTGCTTCACGAACTCACGGATACGCTCAAGATTGAAAAATGGTTGGAAGACCATATCCCCCCAATTCACTGACTTGATTGGCAAATTGGATGCAGGACATGAAGCGTGAAAGTCATTGCAGCATGATGGCGCCATTTTCCTCATTCCAATGAATTGCCCCCGTAATCTCTCCGGCACTTCGTCTCCATCCATACCGGACGAAACCGCACCGCCTCAATTCCCTGGTCGGCGGAAGCGATCACATATCCCTTGGCTACATGAGCTTATGCCGGCATACTTGAAAAACCACCAACCGGCCCGCTTATTCGCAAGTTGACATCATTCTGAATAAATACCCAAAAAAGTACGAACCACGAAGCAGGCGCCGAACATCTCGCAAGAGCCTCGACAAGACGTGCCAGCTTCCCGCACCATCCGTTGCCTCGCCGGCATCCGCACGACCTGTCGCTCCTGCCCTGCGTCGCCATACGCTGCTAACGGAAATGTCACGTGGGCTGGCACATCCGGCCTCGTCCTGGTTATATCAGCCACGCTCGTTTTCAGGCGCGGCAGATATTGATACAACCGAATAGGCGCTTTCACCACCATGCCATGCGGTCGAAAACAGATCATTGTTGCCAGTTCTCACGTTTGGGGCGGCCACATAAAAACAGGCACGGAGCATCTGGCGGAGCAGTTTCACGCCGACGGCTGGGAAGTGCTGTTTCTTTCTTCGCCAATTTCTCCCCTGCACCTGTTTCATCGCCGTTCATGGGCGCAAAGCCGGCGCAAGCTGAAGATGGTCAGGCCGGCAATGGCGGAAAGACGGCCTGGATTTCATCTTCTCAGTCCATTTACGCTTCTTCCGCATGTCAACCGGTTCCCGCTCAACAGCTCCTTCACCCTCAGGGTCTGGCACCGGCTCACGTTGCCTCCCCTGGAGGCGTGCATCGAGCGACTGGGCTTCGGCGAGGCACGGCTCATCCTGTTCGACAATATCGTCTGCTGGCCAATGTTGCGTTCTCATCCGGGCAAGAAGGTCTACCGCCTGGCCGATCGGATAGATCGCTTCAAGGTGATAAGCAAGGCGATGCTCCGCACCCAACAAGCCGTTTTCAGGGAAGCGGACCTAGTCATTTATACCGCTCGCGATCTTGCGAAACAGCTTACCGACAGAAAAGGGCCTTCCCTTTTGCTCCCCAATGGCGTCGATCATGCGTTCTTTTCTGCTCCGCGTCCGGTGCCCGTCGAATACCAGGAGGTGAAGAGCCCACGAATTCTCTACATGGGATCGGTGGAAGACTGGTTTGACTTCGAACAGTTCAATCAGGCCACGGCACGCTTTCCCGACGCCACCTTCTTCGTCATCGCTCCGGAAAGCCCCTTTTTGCAACGGCTGGAGAAAAGATCCAACGTGCGCATTCTGGGCCACAGGCCCTATGCCAGCTTGCCCGCCTATCTGCAACACGCCGACATCGGTCTCATACCCTTCGACATGGAAAATCACCACGAATTGCTGGATTCCGTTAGCCCTCTGAAACTGTTTGAATATCTCTCCGCGGGCCTGCCCGTCATTTCCTATGATGGCCGGGAAATACGCAACCTGGAAGCACCGGTCATGCGTTATTCGCCTCAACGGCCGTTGCATGAAGCCATCGCCCTCTTGCTGAAACAGAAGGAGGAAAACGCGATGTTCTCGAAAGATACGCTGAGAGAATTCGCCAGCAAGGCGGATTGGAAAAGGAAATATGAAATTCTGCTTGCGGAATTGGCGAAAATGTTGTGAGAAACAGAATTGCTGTGGAAATGAACCTTGGGAGGGGGCGGATCTGCATGGTTGCCAGTCCGGCCATCATGCATGATGGCGGATGCAAGAACCGGTAGCGAAGGGGTGGGGGTGATGCATGTTCTGGTCATCTTCGGCACCAGGCCGGAAGCCATCAAGATGGCGCCTCTTGTCAAGGAACTATCCAAAAGACCCGGTGTTAGGCTCACTGTCTGCGTCACCGGGCAGCACCGCGACATGCTCGATCAGGTGCTCGATGTGTTCGACATCCGGCCCGACGTCGATCTCGACATAATGCGTCCGGGCCAAACGCTGTTCGATGTCACGGTGGAAGTCCTGCGCGGACTGGAGAAGGTTCTGCGTGAACAGAACCCCGACTTCGTGCTGGTGCATGGAGACACCACCACCGCCATGGCCGCGGCCATGGCTGCATTCTACTGCCAGATTCCCATAGGACACGTGGAGGCCGGGCTGCGCTCCGGCGACCTGATGCGCCCCTGGCCGGAGGAAATGAACCGCAAGGTGATAGACGCCATCGCATCCCAGCATTATGCACCCACGGAAGGGGCGAGACAGGCCCTCCTGCGCGAGGGCATCGCCGATGATCTCATCACGGTAACCGGCAATACGGTCATCGACGCCTTGCTGGAAGTGGTCGCGCGCATCGAGCAATCGCCCGATCTCGAGGCGCAACTTGCCGACAGGTTCGGTTTTCTTGATGAAAACAAACGGCTGTTGTTGGTGACCGGCCACCGCCGGGAAAGCTTCGGGGCGGGCTTCGAGCGCCTCTGCAAGGCCTTGCTGAAACTTTCCGAACGGCCCGACGTGGAAATCGTCTACCCCGTTCATCTCAATGAAAACGTGCGCGAGCCCGTCAACCGCCTTCTTTCCGGCCGCCCCAACATCCACCTCATCGAGCCGCTGGAATACGTGCCGTTCGTCTACCTGATGAATCGCGCCACCCTGGTCATCACCGACTCCGGAGGCATCCAGGAAGAGGCGCCGGCACTGGGCAAGCCGGTTCTTGTCACCCGCGATGTCACGGAACGGCCCGAAGCCGTGGAAGCCGGAACGGCCATTCTGGTGGGAACGGACCCGGAAAGAATTGTGAATGAGGCGACACGCCTTCTTGACAACGAGGAGGATTACCTGCGCATGAGCCGTGCGCACAACCCATATGGCGATGGCACGGCGAGCCGGAAAATCGTGGAGAGAATACTGGGATGACCAATCAGTTCGAAACCGTTTCCATCATCGGCCTGGGCTATATCGGTTTGCCCACTGCCGCGACGCTGGCCAGCCGCCAGGTTTCCGTCATCGGCGTCGACATCAACGAGGAGGCCGTCAACTCCATCAACGAAGGCAAGGCCCATTTCTTCGAGCCCGATCTGGACATTCTGCTCAAATCCACCGTTTCGGAGGGCTTGCTCCGCGCCACCACCGAGCCGCGGCCGGCCGATGCCTTCATCATCGCCGTGCCCACCCCGTTTCGCGATGACCACAGCGCCGATCTTTCCTACGTCGAAAAGGCCGGCCGCGACATCGCCAGGGTCCTCAAGCCCGGAGACCTCGTCATACTGGAATCCACCTCTCCCGTCGGCGCCACCGAACAGCTTTGCCAATGGCTGGCCGAGGAGCGCCCGGATCTCGAATTTCCCCATGAAAACCCGGAAAATCCCGACATCCACGTTGCCTATTGCCCCGAACGCATCCTGCCAGGCCGGATGCTTCTCGAGCTGGTGGAGAACGACCGCATCATCGGCGGGATGACACCCGAATGCGCACGCAAGGCACGGGCTCTGTATGGCCTTTTCGTGCGTGGCAAGTTGCTGCTGACCACGGCCCCCACGGCCGAACTGGTCAAACTGATGGAAAACGCCTATCGCGACGTCAACATCGCCTTCGCCAACGAGATGTCCCTTTTTTGTGACAAGTTCGGCCTGGATGTGTGGGAGGCCATCGAATTGGCCAACCACCATCCTCGGGTCAATATCCTGAGGCCCGGCCCCGGCGTGGGAGGGCATTGCATCGCCATCGACCCCTGGTTCCTGATTTCCGCCGCGCCGGAACAAACGCGCCTCCTGCGCGCCGCCCGCGAGGTCAATGACGACAAGCCCCATTTCGTGCTGGAAAAGGTGCGTGAGCGAATGGGCGAGATGAACGATCCGGTCATCGCGTGCCTGGGCCTGGCCTACAAGCCGGACATCGACGACTTGCGCGAAAGCCCGGCCTTGCAAATCGTCGAAACCCTGGCCCGGGAAGACAAGGCCAGGCTTCGTGTCGTGGAGCCGAATATCGAGCAACCGCCCAAGTCGCTGCGGGAAGCCGGCGTGGAGCGGCTAAGCACTCTTGAAGAGGCGCTGGAGCAGGCGGACATCATCTTGCTTCTGGTGGCACACAGCCAGTTCAGGGAAGTGGATCCGCGCAAACTGGAAAACAAGGTGGTCATCGACACCGTCGGCCTGTGGCGGCGGACGGACAGTCCCGCGTGATACGGAAACACATGCGCGCGTGGGCAAAGGACATGGGACGGCGGTTGTTGCGCCGCTATCCCGCCCTGCCCCGCCTTCTTCTGCGACCGGAGCTGAAGCCCCTGCGCCGCCTTTCCTACCGGCTCTTTCCCTGGGCCGCACATGCAATCGCGGGTCGGTATTTCTCCGCCGGAGATCTTGACGCCGCCCGCGAAGAGCTTGCCGACTCTCGCTTTTCCGGACGTGTTCTGGAAAAGATCGGAGAAGTGGAAGAGGTCATCGCCGCCGGTGTCATGGTCGCCCCGCCTCCTCCTGCTTGGGTGGCCACATCCGCGGACATGGCACCCGCGCCACCATCGGGCTCGCCGCCAACCGTCATTCACGCCCTGCACAATTGTCTGCCGCTGGACAGCGCCGGCTACGCCCATCGCTCTCAGGCACTGCTACTGGCGCAACGAAGCAGAGGCATCAGGGCATATCCCTACACCCGCCCCGGCTATCCGCACGATCTCGGCCGCGGAGCAGACCGGAAAGTATCTCATCAAACCGCCTTCGGCAGCATCACCTATCGCCATATCGCCCCCACCAGCGACATGCGTTTCAGGGGCACCGAACGGGACTACATGGCCCATTACGCGGCCCGCCTGACGAGGGCGGCCCGGGGACATCGGGCGCACCTCATTCACGCACATTCCAACTACCTGAATGGACTCGCCGCCGTCTGGGCGGCCAAATGGGCCGGCTGCAAGTCGATCTATGAAGTCCGGGGGCTGTGGCATGAAACCCGGGCCAGCGTGGAGCCGGCCTTCCGGCAAAGCCCCCTGTTCGCCTATCAACAGACACTGGAATTACAGGCCATGCGGCAGGCCGACGCCGTCGTCACTCTGTCCACTCCCTTGAAGGAGTGGATGCTTGAGCATGGCGTGGCCAATGAAAAGATTCACGTCATCGGCAATGCCATCGATCTGAAGAGCTTCAGGCTCCCGCCGCCAGATCCGCATCTGATCGAACGATACGGACTGAAGGACAGGATCGTCATCGGCTATGCCGGATCGCTGGTGGCCTATGAAGGTCTCGACGTGCTGGTGGAGGCGTTCGCCCGCTGTCAAGGAAGGAACGGCCCCGACATGGCCCTCGTCATCGTCGGTGACGGCCCGGAACGCAAAAGGCTGATGCGGCTGGCAGGGAACCTGGGAGTTGCCAGCCATGTTCATTTTACCGGCCGGGTGCCGGCGGGGTGGGTGCCCGCCTTTCTTTCCCTGTTCGATATCTGCCCCCTGCCCCGGCATGATCTGCCGGTGACCAGGCTGGTTCCGCCACTGAAACCACTCGAGATCATGGCCGCGGAGAAACCTCTGCTGGTTTCCGCCCTGCCGCCACTTCTCGCTTTCGGCATCGACGGAGAAAGCCGCCTGTCCTTCGCCCCCGGCGATGCCGACGCCCTGGCTCGCCAGCTGCGCCGGCTCGCCGATGATCCGGCGTTGCGAAAAAACATTGGCCTCGCCGGCCGCCATTGGGTCGAGAAACATGGCGACTGGTCGGAAAACGCCGAAAAATACCTCCGGCTCTATGAGACGCTGCTTGGCCACTGAGGCGGAGGTGCCATCGGCACCCTTCAGGAGAGGGTGAGCCTGGACTTGCCATCCTCGTCCTCACCACGGTCGATGACGACCTTGTGGGTCTTGCCGCCCTGGCGCCAGCGGAAACGCAGGCGGCGGCGGGTGACGTTGAACGTCGTGAAGTCCTCGTCGATCTCCGCCTCGTCGAAGCTGAACAGCGTGGCCATGGTCACGTGATTGCCACGCGCCAGCAGGGACAGGCTGTTGCACGGCTCCAGCACCATGTGTCGCCGCGACCACCAGCCAGCAAGTTCTTCCGCCGCATCATTCTCCACATCGCCCTTGCCTCGCTCCACCGCTTCCACCGCCGTATCCCCGAAAATGGATGTCACATGCAGCCTGGCGCCGTCATCCGTGGTGAACAGCACGCTGCGGGCCGAACGCGCCGCTTCGCGCCAGTCGGGATGAATCTGGAAATGCTGGCGGTAGTCATGCTCCCTGCCGCCGGAAGCACGGAACGTGTCCACGCACAGCAGCCATTGCCCGGGACGCACGAGCAACAGGCGGAAATGACGCACGCCCGGCAGGTTGGGTACGGCGGCTTCACAGGCAAAAAGACCATCCTTTTCCGTCCATGCCCTGATGGAAGAACCGAAGGGCCGCACGCGAAAGCGCGGGTGGTTCCGGCCATCCACGGAAACGGTGTTATGCGCGCGGGTCGATTCCACATACACCCGCCGCGGATCGGAATACCAGAAGCCGTCGTTGAACAGTTCGCTGCCAACCTCGGTGCGGCCCACGTAGCCAAAGCGCCCGGCGTCGATGAGAATGTCGCGGTCGCGGTCCTGCCAGACGAAGGTGCAGGTATCGGCGTGCTTGTGGGTCCGCGAGTGCATGGCCGCCTGCAGGGCCAAGTAGAATTTCCCTGCCTCGGTGGTGCCACGCACGAACCAGTATCCCCCCTCGGCGAATGCCCTGGCTTCCGGCTGTGCGGGCCATTCCTTCCACTTGAAATGCTCCGCCCCTCCTGCCAGCAGGTCCAGATCACCATCGCCAATGTTGACGACCCGCCCCCGGAAATCGAACAGATACGAACCCATGTCGGTCATGGCCTTCAGGACATCACGGACAATCCTGTCCCCCATGACCCCGCTGACGACGGGCTGGCGGATCGCATTGGCGACGACCATGTGATAATGCGGCGAATGCTCCTTGTGGGTGCCATCCTCGCAGACATGCTCCGCGAGTATCCTGAACAGGCGCCTCTTGCCCTGGGCATACAGCTCTTCCAGGATGCGGCCATGCACCGCCAACGATTGCCTGCCCGCCGCCTGCAACAGCCTGCCGGCCCCGATGATTTGCGAAAGCGCGACTTGAAGCCCGTGATTGTGTTTCTCGGGAAAATACCTGTCCAGGGACAAGAAAGCCGAATGCCAGCTCAAGACTTGCAGGTAATGGAAAATCCTTTCGTCTGGCACATCCTCCCGGCGGGCCATGACATCGATGAAATATGACAATCTGTAAAAACGCCCGGCGATCGCCATCGGGTGGCCAACGAACAGGCCTTCACCTTCCAGATTGTCCGCAAACACGGCGATGTCCTTGCCGATTTCCACTGCTTTCCCGAAATGATCGATCCAATCATCGACATGGACACGCAGAATCTCGAAAGACTCCTCGTCACCCCTCTTGCTGTAATGAACAAAAAACGGTTCGAGAAAGTTCCAGGATTGCAGATACATCCTGTAACTGCGCGACTTTCCCGCTGCGCTCCAGTCAACGGGTTCATCCACGGAGAATTCCATGCCCTTCAGGGAGTATGTCCGCCCTGAAATGGCGCAACGGGCGGCTTCCAGGCTGATTTGCTCCGGCGTGTCCCGGATCATGTCATAGGAACGCACCTCCCCCTTGCGAAGCCGCTTGCGGAATTCCTGTAGGCCTTTTGATGAAGCCATGCTCGCAGAAGGCATGATGGCGCCATTCCCTGCCCGCGGTTTCATGGTTGACCTGCGGCGGTCTTTGTGAAAATCCTTGCCCCAAGCGCGGCCGGAAAACAAGAGGCCGGCCAGGGGGTGTGGCATGGCGTATGAGGATTTCCTGGAAGAATTCGCCAGGCTGGAAGGTTTTGCGGATGCGCGAAGTCTGCTCGCGAAACACGAGGGGCGATACGCCTTTCAGGTGGACTCCCGCAATCGCGCCCGGCAGATGATCGAGGATTTCGAGCGAAAGCTCGGCTACGACTTCAATGGCAAGAAGGTTCTGGACGTCGGCTGCGCCTATGGCAGTTTCGCCATTGAACTGGCGAAGAAGGGGGCGCGGGCCATTGGCGTGGACGTCTCCGACAAATGGCTGATGCTGGCCGATCTCAATGCCTACCGCGAGGTGGAGGTTCCCTTTCTTCACCTGGATGCATCAGCACGCGAGGCACACGAGCGGCTCTCTCCACATGGTCCCTTCGATTTCATCATCCTCAATGACGTTCTGGAGCATATCTACGATACCGACGGCCTATTGCACAATCTGTCACGCCTGCTGGCGGAGGACGGGCTGATATATTACAAGGTCCCGAACGGCCTTCATCCGCGCAACGTCCTGCGGGAAGGCCATCGCAAGGTGTTCGGGCTGTCGCTTTTACCACCGGATTATTGGCACTGGTTTACGGAGGCGCCTTTCCACATCTATTATCGTCGATGGGGACATTACCGCGCCTTGCTGGACCATCACGGCTTGCATGGCCATGTGAGCTGGGATGAAAACCACGACCGCGACATTGAACAGACCAGAAGACATATCCTGAACGATCTCGAAAAAATCAAGGATATGTTGCAAGTATCGAATTTCGCATCACCAGAACATTTTTCAGTCCTGCGTCGGGCCTGCGAATACTACTTCCGTGAAGTCGAGCGAGACCTGGGAAACATGGGGTGGAAAGAATTGCACCATAAATATAGAATAACTTTCTGGAAAGGAGTCATTTCAAGAGGATGATGGCGTTCGAATCCAACATGGCGGACGAAAGACTGAACAGGGAAGAAGATGTTTTTTTCTGCGACGGTCATCAGGCACGATTCCTGATCGGATCATTGCTCGTCGACAGAATGTCCAGCGTTCCGGAAATGCTCAAGCTGCCCTTTTGGCTTCCCTCGCTACGCACGATGGCCAAGGCGGCACGGAAAGGAATGCTGACCGAAGAGCAACTGGAACGGTGCGGACTTCAGAAGGAATTCGTCGAGGATCGCCTCCTGCTGTTCAACCCCTCCTTCAGAGAAGGCAGCGTGCGCTACAAGCTGGGTGACGCACTGGTGGAGGGGCTGACATCTTTCAAGGGCGCCCTGAGACTGCCCTCCCGTTTGCTGCGCATCATCTACGAGGAAAGAGGCAAGGGTCGCGCTTCGGCTCGGCTTTCCTCGCATCCATTCCCCCGATTGCCGAATGCGCACCCCCGGCGGGAGCCCGAAGATGACGTCCTTCCCGATTTGGACGAACCTGTGGAAACCGAGCCGGGCCTGCTCGAGGAAGCCGAACATGCCCAGGCCCACAGGCTGTGGCTGGAAGACGCTCTGGAAAGGCTGGGGTCGAAAAACACCGGTGTCGGCCTTGAGCATTATGCGTCCAGGATCGTCGACGCGATCCCTCCCGCGGAACTGAAAAACTGCCTGGCAGCCTTCGAGGGACGGGGAGATCTTGCCGGTCTGCAGATGATCGCGGATGTCGTCGACAAACGTCGGCTGGCGCCAAACGCCCGCGCCTATCTCGCACGGGTGCTGGCGGTGCTGCGATGTATCGAAGACGGCATCGATGTGGGCGAGAAGGCCGGAAAGCCTGCTTACGATCCCGACTTCGCGAAGCTGCTTTACGCCGTGCACATGCGCGGTCCATACATCGTAAATGGCTACGTCAGCCGTACCCACACGATCCTGAAGGTGCTCAGGAAACTGGGATATGAGCCCGAAGCGGTCACCCGTCTTGGTTTTCCCAACGATCTGGCACGCTTCCGTCAGGAACGCATTCCCCTTCGGGAGAGGGTTGAGGGAACGGATTTCGTCGCCCTGCCGGATGACGCGGGAGGCCAGATCCTGCGCCCGGTTGACGAACTGATCCGGGCCTATGCGGACGCGCTGGCGAAGCTGGCCGGCGAGCGTCGGGCGTTCGCGCTTCATGCGGCGTCGAATTATGTCAACGGGTTGGCCGCGGTGATGGCGGCGCGCCGGCTCGGCATACCAAGCATTTACGAGGTGCGTGGCATCTGGGAAATCACGCAGGCATCCCATGACAGAACCTACCAATATACCCGCAAGTTCGAATTGCAGCGCCGCCTTGAAAATCTGGCCGTGCAGAGCGCCGACCGCGTCATCACCATCTCCGAACCACTGAAGGAATTCGTGATTTCCCAGGGTGCAGACCCGGAAAACACCTTCGTCGTGCCCAATGGTGTGGACGTGACGGCCTTCGCGCCCACAAGGCGCAATGAGGATTTGGCAAGGAAGGTCGGCCTCGGAAAGGATGAAATCGTCATCGGATACGTCGGCTCGATCGTCCGTTATGAAGGCCTGGATCTGCTGCTGCGTGCCGTCGCCGGTCTGCCCGCGGACATGCGGCACAACATGCGCGTGCTCATTGTCGGAGACGGCGCGGCCCTGCCACGACTGAAGGAGCTGGCGGGCGATCTGGGCATTGATGATCTTTGCGTATTTCCCGGCAGGGTGCCGCGGGAAGAAGTGAAACACTGGTATTCCCTCATCGATATCACGCCTTTTCCCAGGCTGTCATTGCCGGTGACGGAACTGGTCCCGCCGCTGAAGCCCTATGAAGCCCTGGCCATGGGCAAGGCCGTGATCGTTTCCAGCGTGAAGGCTCTTGCAAGCGAAATCGATAATGGACGAACCGGATTCGTGTTCGAAAAAAACGATGTCAATGATCTTGCCAGTAAACTTTCTCTTCTTGTAGAAGATAGCCACTTGCGAAAGAAATTGTCGCGCGAGGGAAGAGAATGGGTCGTTCGCGAGCGCTCCATCGAGGCGCTTGGGCGCCATATGGAGCGAGTGTATTCTTCTCTTGGACATTGAGTGACTGACGAATACGGCCCTTTTCCAAGGTTGGCCACGTGGAATGATCATGGCATTGATGCAACACAAGCGGGAGGAGCGTCATGGCATATGAGGATTTCCTGAGAGAATTCGCCAAGGTACAGGGCATCGGCGATGTGGATACGCTCCTGAAGGAGCATGCGACGCGCTATTCCTTCCAGATCAACAGCCGCAAGCGGGCTCTTGACTTCATCGACACGCTCGCCCGCAGGCTGGAGATCGACTTCAATGGCAAGAAGGTTCTCGACGTCGGTTGCGCCTATGGCAGTTTCTCCATCGAGCTGGCCAAGCTGGGCGCACAGGTGGTGGGCATCGACATCAGCGACAAGTGGCTGAAACTGGCGGAAATCAACGCCCGCGACGAAGCCGATGTCGTTTTTCTCAACTGCGACGCCTCCTCGCGCAAGGCCAGGAAGGAGCTGGAACAATATGGGCCGTTCGACCTGATCGTCGTCAATGACGTGTTCGAGCACATCTACGACACCACCGGCCTGCTGGACAACGCCCGCAACCTGCTGAAGGACGACGGCCTGCTCTACTACAAGGTGCCCAACGGCCACGCCACCCGCCACGTGCTGGCCGAGGGACACAAGAAAGTGTTTGGCATCGCCCAGCTGCCCCCCGATTACTGGCATCTTTTCGTCAAGGCGCCATTTCACATCTATTATCGCCGCTGGGAATATTACGATGCCCTGTTCTCCTACTTCGGCTTCGAACACATGCTCAACCTGAACGACATCCTCGACGCCAATCATGAACTGACGAAACGGCACATCATCAACGACCGCAACAGGATCCGCCGCCACCTGAAGGTGGAAAACTTCCAGAACAGGGTACAATTCGCCCATGTGCGCCGCGCCTGTCAGTATTATCTCGAAGAAATGGAAAGAGACCTTGAAGAGCTGGACTGGCCCCAACTCTATCGCAAATACCGTGTAACCTTCTGGGAGGGCATCCTGCGGAAGCGGTCCGGATGATGGAGCCGAAGGCATGACCATGACGATCGCGCCAGGCCAGCGGGGAAAGGGCCGTCCACACACGGATTCCACGGCAAGAATGGGCATGTTGCAACTTCAGGCCGCCCTGGACGACGTTCGCCAGTCCCTGAAGCGTCTGCGCCTGGCGTTTTATCTGGGCTGGCGGGAATCCATCCTGCCCTATCGGGCTGCCCGGATTGGTCCGTTCTGGATGATGCTGCAAACGGCCTTGTGGGCGGGTGCCATCGGCTATTTCCTGGCCCCTTCGGCGGGACGCGGAGAGCCATCCTATTATGTTTACGTCACGGTCGGCATTGCCCTTTACTCAACGTTCCTGATTTTCATATCGGAAGGAGCTTCCGTTTTCGTGCGTGAAAAAAATCTCATCCTCAACGTCCCAAATCCCTTCCTGATCTATGTTTTGAAAATCGCCGCCAAGGCGTTGATACAGGTCGTAATGACAATTCCCATCATCATCCTGTCCTTCCTTGTCGCCGGATTACAGCCAAACGGCATGATACTGCTCGCCATTCCCGCGCTTGTTCTGCTGTTCTTGTTCGGAATTGGCGTCACCCTCACCCTGGGCACATTGGGAGTGCGCTTTCGCGACGTCATTTTCGCCACTCAGGCTGCCATGCGCCTGATGCTGTTCGTGACCCCTATTTTCTGGATTGTCGAGCAAAGGCACGGCGCGCGCCGTATGCTTGCCGAAATCAACCCGCTGTATCATTTCATCAGCATCGTGCGCGACCCGATCATGGGCAAGGCCGCGGATATGCATCACTGGAACATCGCGCTGGCCAGCACCGTGATGGCGTTGATGCTCGGTTTTCTCCTCTTCGCCTATTATCGCGGGAGGATCGCCATATGGCTGTAGCCGGCAAGACATCGGCAGTCGTCGAATTCGACCATGTCAGCCTGCATCTCCCGTTGGCTCGCTCAAGAGAACGGGGCGCAAGCAAAAAGAACGGCGACAAACTGTCCATTGGCGGCCGCATCATGCGCAGCCTGAGGGGCGATGTCATCGCCGCCCTCGATGATGTCAGCTTCACCATCGGCCCGGGCGAGCGCATCGCCCTGCTGGGACACAATGGAGCCGGCAAGACAACCCTGTTGCGCACACTGTGCGGCATATACCAGCCCAGCTCTGGCAAACGGAGAGTGCGAGGGCGCATATCGGCCCTGCTGACCAGCACCATTGGGCTGGACGTTTATGCGACCGGAACGGAGAATATCAGGTTCGCCTGCGCCCTGTATGACATACCGACCAATCGCATCGACGAGATCATCGACGATGTCCGGGAATTCTCCGAGCTGGGGCATTATCTGGACATGCCCGTCAGAACCTATTCGGCCGGAATGCGCACTCGGCTGGGTTTTTCCATCGTCACCAGCATGGAGCCGGAAATCCTGGTCATCGATGAAGTGCTATCAGCCGGCGACATGAGTTTCGCGCTGAAGGCGCAAGAGCGTATCCTTGGTTTTATCGGCAGGGCGAAGGTGCTGATCGTGGCCTCACATTCCGCCGATTTGATGCGCATGTTCTGCACCCGCGCCTTCTGGATGGACCATGGCAGGCTCAGAGGCGATGGCGATTTCGAGGAAATTTGGCAGGCTTATTACGAAAGCCGGGCGATGGAGGCTGAAAGATAAGATGCCCCACCCTCCCAAAAGAAGGATCATGATCACAGTCGATGTGGAGGCACAGCCCCGCCGGGCCGAGCGTGATCCCGTCGATCGCCTCATCTGGGGAAAGTTCCCGCAAGGACGGGCCGGCATTGGCGAAATGATGGACATCGCCGACAGGCATGGCGCGAAGCTGACGATGTTCCTGGACTTCTGCGAGCGCGACATCCATGGTGAAGCGATCAGGGACGTGGGCCGGGAAATCCACCGCCGGGGGCACGATCTGCAATTGCATGCGCATCCCGATTTCATGTCCAATGATTTCTGGGCGGAAAAAGGCTTGCCGCGCATTGGCAATCTGAACGAGACGACCCCGGAACAGGCCGCCGTGCTGTTCGATTTTCTGGCTGAGGAATACGAGCTTGCCACGGGCGAACGCCCGCTCGCCTACCGCGGTGGCGGCTACCGCTTCAACCAGCATTCACTCGATGCCATGGCCGAGCGTGGCATCATGTGTCATTCCAGCTACAATGCGGCGCGCGACACGCAGCCGGTCAAGCTGGGCTTGCGTAAACAGTTTCGCTGGCCGAGTGGCGTGCTGGAGGTTCCCGTCAGTTGCGTTGGGAAATTCCGGAATCTCGATCACCCGTATGAATTGAATTTCAACGGCGCTGCCTTGTCCACGCTGGGAAGGGTCAAGGAATTCCTGGACCGGTTCCATCACGAACGGGGCGAGGATGCCGTGGTCGTGATGGTCATGCATTCATGGTCCTTGCTGGCGTATGACAAGGAGAGGGGATGGTTCACCGGGCCCGACAAGGGAGCGGTGAAAAGATTCGGCAAGTTGCTGAAATACCTTTCGGGGAAATACGAGGTCATAACGGCGCGTGATTTTCTGGCGCTGGTCGAGGCGGGTGAAATCGCGCCGCCATCAAGTGAGGAAGAGGAAGCGAATTCCCTTGGCGCGCGTGACGGAGGGCGCGAAAGAGCGTTGATCGCGAAGGAGGAGTTGGAGAAGGTCATGGTGAATTCCCGGATGGATCTGGAGAAACTGGTGAAAAGGGCCGAGGAGCTCTGGAATGACCCGGAGCAGGACCCCGGGAAGGAAAAATCCGTGGCGCTTTTCGAGGAAGCGTTCAGAAAAGGGGAGGTGCTCCGTTCGGCCTACAGGCTGGGAAGCGCCTACTACTACGGATATGGCGTGGACCAGGACTACGAGATGGCCTACAAGTATTTCTCCATGCCTGAGTTGGATAACGTGAGGTATGCAAGGTATTTTAGGGGGCTAATTCTGTCAAACAAGAATTTCAGTGGATATGACCTGTCACGGGCAGTAGAAAATCTTGAAGCTGCCGCCGGCATGGGGGTCGATCTGGCGCGGGAGGCGCTGGACAGGCTCAAGGAGGAATTGCGCTGTCCCATATGCCAGTCGCCGAGAAGCGCATTCAAGGACGAAAGAAAACGCAAATGTCCGAAATGCACTTCGCTGGAAAGGCAAAGGATATTCATGAAGGCATATATCGATGCCATCTCCTTGAGTTATGACCTCGAGGGGAAGAAGGGGCTTCTCGTCAGCCCCTCCCAAGCCGAAAGGCGGATGATGGAAAAACTGAACGTCGGCGTGGTGGACACGTTGGATATCCGTCCCGAGGTGGGCGTGGATATCGTGGCGGATGTGTGCGATCTTCCCGGCGATATGGAGGAAAAATACGATTTCGTATTCGCCAGTTACGTATTCACTTGCGTTCATGACTTGGACTGCGCCCTGAAAAATGTCGCGAAGGTGCTCAAGCCGGGCGGCATCCTCATCTCCGTCGATCCCATGGTGGCTGGGGCGGAAACCGAGGAATATACCGACCTGGAAAAAATCACTTCTTGGTATGGGAAGGACAACTATGAAAAATACAAGGTGGGCTCATTTAGGCGCTTGGGAGAAAAAGGGTTCGTAAATGTGCTGACGAAGTATTTCGATGTGCAGAAATATCGTGAGCGCGACCCCGTGACGGGAACGGAAATGTTTGTCTTTGTGAGCTCGAAGACGCGGAAAGGCGGCAGGAAAACCCCGTTCGGGCGCGAAGCGAAATACGTGAAGAACATATTGCGCATCGCGTCTGAAAATGAAAGAAACCTGGATTGCGAGTTCAGCCGGAGCTACTATGAATACCTTAAGGATCATCCGGGAACCACCTATTCGCAGTTCGCCGTGCGCCAAGACGCGGAATCCGTGGCTGCCAACAACAAGCACGCCACCCTGGGCGCCAACATTTCCGAAACCTCGAAAAGGACGGGGCTGCAAACCTACAGCCTCTACCGGAACCTCCTGAACGTGCGCCCCGATGAAAGGGTGGTGGAATACGGCTGCGGAAGCCTCCGGGTGGGCGTCGGCTTCATCAGGTATCTCGACAAGGGAGGGTATTTCGGTCTGGACGTGGTGAGGGAATTTTTCGACATCGGCGTGCACATGGTCGGTGAGGACATCATCCGGGAAAAGGACGTACGTTTCCACGTCATCGACGAGGAGGGCATCAAGCTTGCCTCGGAGTTCGCGCCGGACGCGGTCTTCGCCAGCGCCGTGATATTCCACATCCACCCAGATGAGATACTGGACGCGTTCGACAACCTCACGCGCATTGCCGCGAAAGATGGCGCGCGGCTGATTTTCGACGCCAAGGTGACTAGGAACGATGAACCTTACCGTTATGAAGCCAGCGACGGGAAGAGCGGCTGGGCGTGGCCTCTGGACTTTTATCGGGAAGGATTGAGACCGCTGGATCTGGTGGGCGTGCACAAGCGCGTCCCTTACGATTGGGATCCAGCCGTCGATTTCGCCCATCTGGAGTTCAGAAACACCATGAAGAAGAAATAAGGCATGCGGGGCGTCTCCGTGGACACTGTGGACGATATCAGGCGGTTCCGAGAGGCGGTCGCCAAGCGGGAACTGCTCATATACGATGAGCTGGATACATCCCCAAAGCACATCGCCCTGAATTTCGCCAATGAACTCGATGACATGCTGGCCAAAGGCTGGATGCGGCATGGCCAACACGTTCCTTCCCTGAAGCCACCTCTTCCATGGAATGATGAAGGATATGGAAGGTCCTTCCGATTTCACATGCACGCATGGGAGCCAACGACCTTTCTGCTGATGGGCAGCTGCCTCGTTGATGATAAAGAAAAAAGGCGGAAATACTTCAAGGCTTCATTCGACATAGCGAAAAGCTGGATCGAGCTGTTCCAGCTTCCCGTTCTTGACAAGGGGCCGGACTACGCCATTTCAGAAGAGAATACGAAGGAGCAGGGGTTCGCTTGGTATGATATGGCCGTCGGCCAGAGAATATACCGGCTCGCCTTCATTCTCGATGTGATAAGCAGGGATGAAGAATATTCCGATGAAATCGTCGAATTGTTTTACAGGAGCTTGATATTCCATCACGATGTGCTTTCCATAGATGATTTTTTCAAGGTTGAAACGAATCATGGCCTGTATCAGGCGCTGGGGCAATTGGCCGCGGCGAATCGGTTCATGGATGTTTCGGAGAAATTCGGAAAGTATTACGGGTTGGCGAACGAGCGCCTGAATTCCCTTCTGAACCGCCATTTTTCAGAGAGTGATGTCCATCTGGAACATTCTCCGGGATATCATTACATGATCATGGGAACCCTTGTGGGTGCGACGCAGAACGGGTTGATAAGGGATAAGCATGTACTTGATCGCATCAGGCGGCTGGAAGAAGCCTTTTCCTGGATGATTCAGCCGGACCATGGCCTACTCACCTTCGGGGATTCGGATCCCCGCTCCATGTATAGGGGAGAAAGACTCGCCAGTAGATTCTCCCATCCCGCACTGCGCTACATCATCTCCGGGGGGACGATGGGCGAAAGGCCCGAATCGGGCGTGAAGTTCTATCCCGATGCCGGCTATGCCTTCGCGCGGGTATATGCGCCGGATGTGGAACCGGAATTTCGCAACGCCTCCTACCTGGCCCAGCACGCCGGCTTTCATTCCCGCACCCACAAGCACGCGGATCATTTCACCTTCGTCTGGCATGACCGCCAGCGCGATATCCTCGTCGATCCGGGGCGTTATGCTTATGCAGGTCGCACAAACCCGCGCTCGAAGCTGGCCAAGGAGGGCTTCTGGTATTCAGATCCGAAGCGCATCTATGTGGAAAGCACCCGCGCTCACAACTGCGTGGAGATTGACAATACGAGCTACCCGCGCGGGCGCCACATGGCGAAACCCTTCGGCTCTGCCCTCAAGTATGCCGGCGAGCAGGATGGAATCGTTGTTACCGAATGCGAAACAAAGCATTTCGGCCATGTCCGTCACTGGCGGGGGCTCGTCATGGTGCCGGGACATTTCCTGCTGGTGCTGGACTGGCTGTATGACCGCCGCCAGCAAATCGGCCGGCATGATTATCGCCAATGGTTCAAGTTCCATCCCGACTGGCAGGTGGAGAAAGATGGCGACGTGATAAGAGCCTTCGCACCGGAGGATGAAAACCGCCCTGCCCTCTCCCTGTCGGCGGGCTCCCTGTTGCCCGGCCCCCACCTTTCGGAAATCTTCCGTGGGCAGAAGAAGCCACAATTACAGGGCTGGTATTCCGACAAGGCTTACAGCCTCGTTCCCGCCGCCAGCCTCAATTTCGCCCTCGAGAACACCGCACTGGCGCAATTCGCCACCCTGTTCACTTTCGGCGACGTGCTCGAGATCGATCATGCCGCCTGCCGCGTCAACACCACCATGCGCGCCGGGCGCTTCGTCTGGACGGATGAACGCGGCCGCCACGAACTGAGATTCGACAGGGATCACGACCAGCACATGACGGTTACCATGGAAAGTGTCGGCAAATCTTGACCCGCCAGGGCTGCAAGGCCGTAGCATTACCTTGAATGTGTCTGGCACCTTGCCAACGATCGGCCTTGCAATCATCTTTTGCGAACAACGCACAACCCATTGACTTTATTAATTGAGTAAAGACAACGGACATCACAAGAAGGAAAATATTTCGTCCGTTCTCCCTGCAAGTTGCCCGGAGAGGATTTTCTGCAATCCGCTCTTCCGGGATCGTGGGTTCGGGAAAAGACCATGGAGCCGAGAGAGTTTTTCGATGACGGTCGACAGAATCTGTTCCGCACCCGCCGGTTCAGATCATCGGCATGAAACCGGCCTGAGATCGTGCTGGCGTTGACCATTGACCGGGACTGGCTGTCCGAGCGAATCGGAACGGGATGCGAGGACGGCTACGGCCACCCGCCCTTGCCAACACGGTTGAGAGCGGGCCTGCCATTCTCAAATACCCGAATAATACCGGCTTGCACAAAGGCTTACCGGTGCAAACCGCCCCGCGCCCCCGCCCAAGCCCTTGTTTTTCATGATTTGGGGGTTGGGCGGGGGCGCGGGGCTTCTGCGTGGTTCTTTATGCATTCTGGTATAATCTTTCCGACAAGGAAATGTGCCGGCACTCCGTGGAGAACCCCTGTCCCCAATATTATTGCGGCGAGGTGTTCTTCCGCCACGATGAGACTGCTGACTGCTCCTCGATGCCGGGTTTGCGACATCAAGGCGGAGTCTTGCTGATGCTCTCATCGTCGCGTCACGAATTGTGTCGCGCTACAACCGTAACCAAACGTTTTTTCACCGCGACGATCGCCGTGCCGGACACTCTGCGTCTGCCAAATTCAAACTGGCGACCGCCAGCGGCGGCGGAAAGGGGCTTGGGATCAAACACTCTTTTTGCGACGATCGCCGTGCCGGACACTCTGTGTCTACCAAATTCAAACTGGCGACCGCCAGTGGCGGAGAGGAAGGGATTCGAACCCTCGAGGCGGTTTAACCCGCCTACTCCCTTAGCAGGGGAGCGCCTTCGACCACTCGGCCACCTCTCCGCCGGCGTTTATGCCCATTGTGGGATGCATTTTCAAGAGTCCCTTCGCCCTTCGGCCAAGAATTAATCTTTCGGCAGAGATGGAGGCCTTTCCGCCTCCGCGCGGTGGTGACGCGATGAAAATTAAGGTTTTGTTGAGGACGCTTCTCGAATATAGATGGGGAGAAGCGACATTCGCGACAATCAAGGAGATGGGCATGAAACGGACGATAGTGGGATTCGCGGCCTTGCTGGCGTTGGGATTGCTGTCGACGCAACAGGCCGGAGCGGATGAGCGTTTCGTGCCCAAGGGCTTCGTCTACACGCCGGAGAACACGCAGCTGCCGCCCGTCAACTCGCCAGCATACAAGGTCATCATGGAGGCCGACCGTCGCGAAGCGGAAATTTACACCACCAAGAAACTGCGCGCCGATCATGATGACTGGCTGATCTACAACATGCAGCGCGATTTGCATCCCATGCGCAACGGCTGGCGCCGCTACTGACCCCCCCCCTGCCGGATCTCCATCACCTCTTGCCGGCACGCTCCACCGGCGTGCCTTCGCCTTCCTTGAGAAGCACCTCTCGCAATCCCAGATATACTTTGGGACGAGATGAAAGATGTGGCCGATTTTCCGGCCCATCCGAACAGCAAGGGAGGCGGAAAAATGAGTGGCTTCGAACCATTCGACAAGGCCCTGCACAAGGCGCATGTGTGGCTGAACGACATCGCTGCGGAAATGGGCGAAGGCACCACCCGCCAACAGGCCTACGCGGCCATGCGCGCCATGCTGCACGCCCTGCGGGACCGTCTGACCGTCGACGAGGCGGCGCAGCTGGCGGCGCAGTTGCCCGTGCTGGTACGCGGCATCTATTTCGAGGGCTGGGATCCGACGAAAACGCCCCTGAAGGTCCGCCACCGCGATGAATTCATCCGCCTTGTGCGCGACTATCTCGGCAAGACGGACAACGTCGACCCGGCGTTGGCGGCGAAGGCGGTGTTCGCCACCTTGCGCAAACATGTCACCCAAGGCGAGATCGAAGACGTCCTGAGTGAGTTGCCAGGCGAGATCCGCGAGCTTCTCGCCGTCTGAAGCGCCCGAACGCCACCATCAGGTGGAAAAACGGGGCGTGCCCTTGGCCAGGGGCGCGCCCCGCCGCTCCTGCACCACGATCACCACGGCGGGCTCAACCCATGAGCACCCGCGTGCCGGCAAAGCGAGCGGCCGCACCCAGCTCCTCCTCGATGCGCATGAGCTGGTTGTATTTGCCCACCCGCTCCGAGCGCGAAACGGAGCCGGTCTTGATCTGTCCGCTGCCGGTGGCCACCGCCAGGTCGGCGATGAAGGGATCCTCCGTATCGCCGGAGCGATGCGAAACAATGGCCCGAAAGCCCGCTTTGTGGGCCATGTCGATGGCATCCAGCGTTTCGCTCAGGGTGCCGATCTGGTTGACCTTGATGAGAATGGCGTTGCCGGCCTTTTCTTCGATACCCCGCCGCAGCCGCTCGGTGTTTGTCACGAACAGGTCGTCGCCGACAAGCTGCACCTTCTCGCCGATGCGCTCGGTGAGCATCCGCCAGCCTTCCCAGTCATCCTCGGCCATGCCGTCCTCAATGGACAGGATGGGATAGTCCTTCACCAGCGCCTCCAGATAGTCCACCATCTCCGCGCTGGTCATGCGCCGCCCCCTGCCCCCTTGCGCGCCCTGCATGTTGTAAAGGCCATCCTCGAAGAATTCCGAGGACGCGGCGTCGACGGCCAGCCACACGTCCTCGCCGGGCCGATAGCCCGCCGCCTCGATGGCCCGCATGACGTAATCCAGCGCCGCGCGGGTGCCCGGCAGGTCCGGCGCGAAGCCGCCCTCGTCGCCGACGTTGGTGTCGTATCCACCCTCCTTCAGCGCGCTGCGCAGGGCCATGAACACTTCCGCTCCCATGCGGATGGACTCATGAAAATTCGGCGCGTTCACCGGCATAATCATGAATTCCTGAAAATCTATCGGGTTGTCGGCGTGCGCCCCGCCGTTGATGATGTTGATCATCGGAACCGGCAACAGGCCGGCCTTCTCGCCGCCCAGAAACGAATAAAGCGGCCGCCCCGCAGAGGCCGCCGCCGCCTTCGCCACCGCCAGGGACACTCCCAGGATGGCGTTCGCCCCCAGCTTCCCCTTGTTCGGGGTGCCGTCCAGCGCGATCATGATCTCGTCGATTGCGCGCTGCTCCCGCGCGTCCTTGCCGATGAGCGCCCGCGCAAGAGGACCATTGACGTTTCCCACCGCCTTCAGCACGCCCTTGCCGAAGTAGCGCTTCGGATCGCCATCGCGCAGCTCCACCGCCTCATGCTTGCCGGTCGAGGCGCCCGAGGGCACCGCCGCGCGCCCCCTCGCGCCGTCTTCCAGCACCACGTCCACTTCCACGGTGGGGTTGCCGCGGCTGTCGAGGATCTCGCGGCCATGAATGGATTTGATGGCAGTCATGAAAAACCGCCTCCCGCCGTCGGGAGGCCTCCTCGTTATCGTTTCACGTCATCCACGCCTGCTCTATAGCCAGCGCCACCGCCCCTGACAATGCGTCAAGGCTCATACCGCCCCCTTGGCGATTGCATCGAAACGCATCAGCAGCCCAACCAGCCGCTCCATGTCATCCAGCGGCACCATGTTCGGCCCGTCGGACGGCGCATTGTCCGGGTCGTCGTGGGTCTCCATGAACACCGCCGCCACGCCCACGGCCACCGCCGCGCGCGCCAGCGGCTCCACGAAGCGCCTGTCTCCACCGGAAGCGCCCCCCAGCCCCCCCGGCTGCTGCACGGAATGGGTGGCGTCGAACACCACCGGCGCGCCGAAGGTCTTCATCAATGCCACGCCCTTGAAGTCGTTCACCAGCGTGTTGTAGCCGAAGCTGTTGCCACGCTCGGTCACCAGCACATTGGGGTTGCCCGAACCCGTCACCTTGGCGATGGCCGGTTTCATGTCCCACGGCGCCAGGAACTGCCCCTTCTTGATGTTCACCACCCTGCCCGTTCTTGCCGCCGCCACGATGAGGTCCGTCTGCCGGCACAGAAAGGCGGGGATTTGCAGAACGTCCACCACCTCGGCCACCGCTGCGCATTGCTCCGGCCAATGCACGTCCGTCAGCACCGGCAGACGGTAACGCTCCCGGATCTCGGCGAATATCTCCAGGGCCGGCTCGAGGCCGATGCCGCGCGCGCTGTTCAGCGAGGTGCGGTTGGCCTTGTCGAAGGATGCCTTGAAAACGAGGCCGATTCCCAACTTCTCGGAAAGCGCCGCCAGCCGCTCGGCCATCATCAGGCCATGCTCGCGCGATTCCAGCTGGCACGGCCCGGCGATCAGCACCAGCGGCAGGTCGTTGCCCAGGCGCACACGCCCCACCTGCACGATGGCGTTGGCGGCGGGCTCTTGCGGGGAATCGTTCATGTGAATTTTCTCCATCTCGCGCGGCACCAACCCCACCGGTGGCGCTACCGGTGCCAATGACACGAGGCGCCCGGCCATGCATGGTCAAGCGAAACGCCCGGAACGGAAAGCCGTGCCGGGCGTTTGCAAGTCGTGCGCAGATTTCAGTAGCCGGAACGCTGCGAGCCCGGACTTTCCGCCGGCGGAAGCCCTTCCAGGCCCATCAGCAACTCTTCCTCGCTGATGCGCTCGGCCTCCACCACGTCCTCGGCCGCTTCCTCGGCCTTCTGACCGGCCAGCAGCGGCGCCTCGGAAGGCTCGGCCTCGTCAACCTCGGCATGTTTCTGCAGCGAATGAATGAGCTGCTCCCTGAGGTCCTCGGCGTCGATGGTGCCCTCGGCGATCTCGCGCAGCGCCACGACGGAATTCTTGTCGTTGTCGCGCTCCACCGTCAGCGGCGCGCCCTGCGAGATCTGCCGGGCGCGAAACGCCGCCAGCAACACCAACTCGAAGCGATTGGGAACCTTTTCAATGCAGTCTTCAACGGTAACGCGTGCCATGTGACATCATCTCCACAGCAACGGCCTCCGCCCGCGCGCGAAGGCCTCTGAATTCGATGGATACAACAGAAAGACGCGCCACCCGGAAGCGGGAGGCGCTGTCTTGCTTGCGGTCGGGTTGCAATATATATCCCCGCCGGCCCGGATGCAAGCGGCCCTGGCCCGGCATTGCATTCCCCGGCGGGACTACCCATGCTCAATCCTCGACGATGACCCGCGCCCCCGGCTTCACCCGTTTGTAGAGATCGATGACCTCGTCGTTCACCATGCGGATGCAGCCCGAGGAAACAAACTTGCCGATGCTGCCCGGGTTGTTGGTGCCGTGGATGCGATAAAGCGTGTTGCCGATGTAGATCGCCCGCGCCCCCAACGGGTTCTTCGGCCCGCCCGGCATCACGTCGGGCAACTTGCGGCCATATTTCTTCAGCTCGCGCTCCTTCATTTCCGCCGGTGGCCGCCATTCGGGCCATTCCTTCTTCATCGTCACCCGGTGCCGCCCCGTCCACGTGAAGCCCTGTCGTCCCACGCCCACGCCATATTTCAGCGCCTTGCCGCCAGGCAAGACGTAATACAGCGCCCGCTCGCGCGTCTTCACCAGGATGGTTCCCGGCGCCAGCTTGCGGTTGAATTTCACCTCCGTTCTGCCCAGGTAACGGCCATTGGCATAGATCTGCCCTTCCTTGCGGGAAAAGGACGGCCGGCTCACCCCACCACCCAGGAACGCCAGACGCGAACTTTTTCTGTTCTTGCGGCCGGCCGTGCGCGGTTTGCGCGCCCTGAAATTCACTTTGCGCTTCGGAGCGCCTCTTTTCGCTGCGGCCAGTTTCTTGAACGTGACCTTTTTCGCCGCCAATGCGCCGTTGTCCGCACCAACGCCGCCGACGGCCACCATCCCGAAAGCGAGCGCCACCGCCAAAAGCGAATGTCCGAGCATTTTCATCTTCATTTTTCAGCCCCCCTTGGTCCGACTCCGAAAGGGAGTCATGGTTGAATCGAAAGAAGGAAACGATGGAAGGATTAGTGCGCCGCCAGGCCCCATCAAGTCAACCGCCACCACCGGCCTTTCGGACCAGGCGCAAGCGATTGTGATGACATTGCGCCCACTCCGGGAATGCTTTCCCATGTTCCACCTTCCGGCATTGCGCGCGCACGCGCCTTGGCAACCGCGCCAGCAGTTGCGCCGCCGTCGCCCCACTCAGCGGATGCCGCCAATCCGGCGCGATTTCCACCAGCGGCGCCAGCACGAACGCGCGCTCGCACATCCCCGGGTGTGGCAGGACGATCCCGCGCTTCTGCCACATGTGTCGCGCTCGCGCCGGTCCGCCACGCCCCATGCCCACGGGCCGCGCCACCCGCTCGCCCCAGGCCAGCAGGTCCAGATCAAGCGTCCGCGCCGCCCACACCCGCCCACGCCGCCGCCCCGCACGGCGTTCCTCCTCAGCCAGCAAACGCAGCATCTCGCGTACTGAAAGCCTTGCGCGCACCTCCGCCACGGCGTTGAAAAACACCGGCTGGCGCACCACGCCATAAGGCGCGCTGCGCCACAGGCCGGACACCGCGACGA
>JALVRJ010000339.1 GCA_027031305.1 Hyphomicrobiales bacterium
ACGTGCTCATCAGCGGCGTGTTCAACAACCGCCTGCACGAGGACTGGCCGTGCATGGGCTATCTGCAAGAGGTGTTGCAGGCCGTCTGGCCGCTGGCGCGCAAGGGATTGGCCTTCAACGCCATGTCCACCTACGTGGACTACCAGGACGAGAACCTGTGCTATTTCAGTCCGGAGGAAATTTTCGCCTTCTGCAAGACCAGGCTCTCCGCGAGGGTCCTTCTGCGCCATGACTACCAGATAAAGGATGGCGTCATCCCCTTCGAATTCGCGATGTATGTCTACCGGTGACAGGAACGAGGCGAAAGGCCATGTCCATCCGCTGCGCCATCATGCAACCCTCCTACATTCCATGGATGGGGTATTTCGCCCTGGCCGACGCCGTCGACGTGTTCATCCTGCTCGATACCGTGCAGCTGACGAAAAGAAACTGGGATGTGCGCAACAGGATCAAGGACGCGAAGGGCAACGAGCTGATGTTGTCCGTTCCCATCAGGAAGACGCGCCCGAGAGAAGAGCTGCTCATCCGGGACGCCCTGATCAATGACGACATGAAATGGAGGAGGAAACACCTGGCGTCCTTCGAAGTGAACTATCGGAAGGCCCCATGGTTCGGCGCCGCCCATGAGCTGTTCGCGAAAATGCTGGAGAAGGAAATCAATGGCCATATCGCCCGTTTGAACGAGGCATTCTTCAGGGACACCTGCGCCATTCTCGGCATTGAAACGCGCATCTTGCGTGCCTCGGACTTGCCCGTCACGGCCACTGGCAAGGCCAGGCGGCTGGTGGAGCTGTGCAAGGCCGTGGGAGCACAAACCTATGTGTCCGCCGCTGGATCGGCCGTCTATCTCGAGGAAAGAGAAGCCCGCGAGATGTTCGCGGAGGCTGGCATAAACATCAGATATCAAGATTATCGACACCCGGTTTACCCACAAGTCAACGGCCCGTTCCTGTCGCACATGTCGATCCTCGACGTTTTGGCGAACACCGGGCCACTGGAAGCCGCTGAACACGTGCGAAAGGGGCACCGGGAAGTCGCAAGCGCATCGCCGTTGGGGCCCGGCACAGCCCGCAAGGAAAATGCCGATGAGTGACAGGGATGAAAATATCTATCTGTTCTGCTCCTCCAGGCCGTGGGGGATAGAGGAATTCCTGAAGGTGCGGAAACAATTCCCGGGACGATGGTTCATCGTCTGTGACAAGAACGACCTCGAGGAAATATGTGAAAAACTCGCTTACAAGGTCCGTTACGCCTTTTTCCCGCATTGGTCCCATATCGTGCCCAAACGTGTCATCGAGAACATCGAATGCGTCTGCTTTCACATGACGGACCTGCCCTACGGGCGCGGGGGGAGCCCGTTGCAGAACCTGATTGTTCGCGGACACACGAAAACCAGACTCTCGGCCTTGAGAATGACCGAAGAACTGGATGCGGGGCCGATATACATGAAGCGCGACCTGGACCTTTCCGGCAGTGCGCGGGAGATCTTTCTGCGCGCCACCAAGATCGAGCTGGAGATGATTCGGGAGATCATCGAAAACCAACCCACGCCGGTGCCGCAGGAAGGCGAGCCCGTGGTTTTCAAGCGGCGCAAGCCGTCGCAGAGCGTGCTGCCGGAAAAAGGGGCGCTGGAACATGTCTACGATTTCATCCGGATGCTCGATGCGCCGGGCTATCCGCACGCCTTTGTCGATCATGGCGCGTTCCGCTTCGAATTCACCGACGCGGAATGGAAGGGGAAGGAGATCGTGGCCAGGGCCGTGATCCGCAAGAGGAACGATGGCGAGGGGGAGGAGTGATGGCCTCGGTGCTCGTGGTCGCCGCGCACCCGGATGACGAGGTGTTGGGCTGTGGCGGCACCATCGCCCGGCACGCGGCGGCGGGAGATGAGATCACTTGCGTTTTCCTGGCCGATGGCGCCACATCGCGCGAGGGGGAGGACGACATCCGCGCGCGCGAACGACAGGCGCGATGCGCCGCGAACGCGCTCGGCATCGGCGAGGTCCTGTTCGCGGGCTTCGCGGACAACAGGATGGACGCCGTGGCCCTGCTGGACGTGGTGCGAGTCGTGGAGAAAATCATCGCGCGGGTAAGGCCGGAGATCGTCTATACTCACCATGGCGGCGACCTGAACGTCGACCACCGCGCGGCGCACCAGGCGGTGCTGACCGCCTGCCGGCCGCAGCCGGGGCAGCCGATGCGGGCGATTTACGCCTTCGAGGTGCCTTCCAGCACGGAATGGGCGCCGCCCACCAGCCTGCCGGCCTTCGCGCCCACACGCTTCGTTGACATCGCCGCGCGCCTGAAACAGAAACGGGCGGCGCTGGAGTGTTACGCGGCCGAAATGCGCGCCTGGCCCCACGCCCGCTCGTTCGAGGCGGTGGAAGCGCTGGCGAGGGTGCGTGGGGCCTGCGTGGGCGTGGAGGCGGCGGAGGCCTTCATGGTGATCAGGGAAATCGTGGCATGAGCAATTCCCCCCTGGAAATAGCTGGTCGCGTGATCGGGGTGGCACAGCCGCCGTATGTGATCGCCGAGATGTCCGGCAACCACAACGGATCGCTGGAGCGCGCGCTGAAGATCGTGGAAGCGGCGGCGAAGGCTGGCGCGGATGCCATGAAGCTGCAAACCTACACCGCCGATTCCATGACCATCGACCACGACGGCCCGGGCTTCGTCGTGGAGGGCGGGTTGTGGGATGGTCGGCGTCTGCATGAGTTATATGAAGAGGCGCACACGCCCTGGGACTGGCACCAGGCGCTGTTCGACAAGGGGCGCGAGCTGGGCATCACGATCTTTTCCACGCCGTTCGATTTCACCGCCGTCGATTTCCTGGAGAAGCTGGAGGCGCCGGCCTACAAGATCGCTTCCTTCGAGGCCGTCGATCTGCCGCTCATTCGTTACGTGGCGGCCACCGGCAAGCCGATGATCATTTCCACCGGCATGGCGGATGAGCGCGAGATCGGCGAGGCGCTGGAGGCGGCGCACGCGGGGGGCTGCGATCAGGTGTTGCTGATGCATTGCGTCAGCGGCTATCCGACGCCGCCGGAGGACGCCAACCTGCGCACCATTCCCGACATGATGGAGCGCTTCGGCGTGCCCGTGGGGCTTTCCGACCACACGCTGGGCACCACCGTGGCGGTGGCCGCCGTGGCGCTGGGCGCGGTGGCCATCGAGAAGCACTTCACGCTGGCCCGCGCCGACGGCGGCGTCGATTCGGCCTTTTCCATCGAGCCACACGAACTGACGCGCCTGAAGAAAGATTCCGAAACCGCCTGGAAGGCGCTGGGCCGCGTCACCTACGAGCGCAAGGCCAGTGAAAGCGACAACGCTCTCTATCGCCGCAGCCTGTATGTGGTGAAGGACATGGACGCCGGCGAGGAATTCACGCCGGAGAACGTGCGCTCCATCCGCCCCGGCCACGGCCTGGCGCCGAAGCACTACGACGA
>JALVRJ010000340.1 GCA_027031305.1 Hyphomicrobiales bacterium
GGTGGTGACGGTGCCGGAAGTGCCCAGGTGCGGGACATTTCCGAGCGGTTGCGTGCCATGTCGCTGGCCGAGCGCATGGCGCAAGGCTGCATCGGACGCGAACGCGCCGACCTGGTGGTGGCCGGCTGCGCCATCCTCGAGGAAATCCTCGACATCTGGCCGGTGGAGCGCATCCGTGTTGCCGACCGTGGCCTGCGCGAGGGCATTCTTACCCACCTCATGGAGGAAGATGGCGTCATGGGTGCCGCGGCCGACGCACCGGCGCAGGGAGAGGACGACATGAAGGAGGATAACGAATATGGCCGGGCCACGGCGACCTGAGGGCTTCCGCCGCGGCCGGGGCAAGGGATCCTCCGGGCGCGGCCAGCCACGCAACCTGAAAACGCGGCTGAAAAAGAAGCGAGGCCGCACCACCAGCCAGGCGCGCTGGCTGGAGCGCCAGCTCAACGATCCCTTCGTGCGCATGGCGAAGGAGCGCGGCTACCGCTCTCGCGCCGCCTTCAAGCTCATTGGCATCGATGACGAATTCCACATCCTGAAGCCCGGCATGAAGGTGGTTGACCTGGGCGCCGCGCCCGGTGGCTGGTCGCAGGTGGCGGCCGAGCGCGTGCGCGCGGAGAAGGGCGAGGGCAGGGTGGTGGCCATCGACGTGCATGGCATGGAGCCGATCCCCGGTGTTGTTGTGCTGCACAAGGATTTCTACGACGAGGACGCGCCCGATGAGCTGATGAAGGCGCTGGGCGATGACCGCGCCGACGTGGTGCTTTCCGACATGGCCGCGCACGCCACCGGCCACCGCCAGACGGACCATCTGCGCATCATGGCGCTGGCGGAAGCCGCCGCCGACTTCGCCCGGCGGGTGCTCAGGCCCGGCGGCGCCTTCGTCGCCAAAGTGCTGCGCGGGGGCACCGAAAACGAGCTGCTGCACGCCCTCAAGCGCGATTTCGCCCGCGTGCGGCATTTCAAGCCCCCCGCCTCACGCCCCGATTCGGCCGAGCTGTTCGTGGTGGCCACCGGCTTTCGCGGGGAGAAGCGAAGCGAGGCCTGAACACGGGCTTCCGTCCCCGCTTCCGTTGTCCGCCACTGCGCGCCTCCGCCAACCTCTTGCCACCATGTCGGGAGGTTGGGCAGGGGGCGCGGGGTGATGGACGGTCGCGCCTCGACGCGATCCCCTGTGCGCGGGCCCGTCTTTGCGCTTTATTGAACGTGCCAGACATGCTATCGGGAATCGCCAACCGGTATTCCCCGCTTTTCCCATGACTGGCGAGGTTGGCATGAAAGGCCCATTCGATTTCCCCGAATATCTCACCTTCGACGATGTCCTTCTGAAACCGCGCGAAAGCAGCGTCCTGCCCGCGCAGACGGATCTTTCCACCCGCTTCACCCGCAACATTCCGCTCTCCATTCCCATCGTCTCGGCCGCCATGGACACGGTGACGGAGGCGCGCATGGCCATCGCCATGGCCCAGGCCGGCGGCATCGGCGTCATTCACCGTAATCTCACGCCTGAGGAACAGGCGGCTGAGGTCGAGCGCGTGAAGCGCTTCGAGGCCGGCATGGTCATCAACCCCGTCACCATCACGCCGGACAAGACGCTGGCCGAGCTGATGGACATCAAGCGCCGGCACGACATTTCCGGCATCCCGGTGGTCGAGAAGGAAGGCGAAGGACCACAAAAGCTGGTCGGCATCGTCACCAACCGCGACGTGCGCTTCGAAACCGACATGGGCCGCAAGGTGGCCGAGCTGATGACGCCGCGCGAGAAGGTGGTCACCGCGCCGGTGGACATCACGCCTGAGCAGGCCCGCAAGCTGTTGCAGGAGCGGCGCATCGAGAAGCTCGTCGTGGTCGACGACGAGGACAGGGTCATCGGCCTCATCACCGTCACCGACATGGAAAAGGCCGAGCTCTTCCCGCACGCGGTGAAGGACGAGCAACAGCGCCTGCGCGTCGCCGCCGCCATTTCCACCGGGGAGGACAGCTTTCGCCGCGCCGCGCTGCTGGTCGAGCACGGCGTCGACGTGCTGGTGATCGACACCGCCCATGGCCACTCTCGTGGTGTCATCGAACAGGTGCGGCGGGTGAAGGAGGCCTTCGGCGACAAGGTGGACGTTGTCGCCGGCAACGTGGCCACGAAGGAGGCCACCGCCGCCCTCATCGAGGCCGGGGCGGATGCGGTGAAGGTGGGCATCGGCCCCGGCTCCATCTGCACCACGCGCATCGTTGCCGGCGTCGGCGTGCCGCAGCTTTCCGCCGTGCTGGAATGCGCCGCCGAGGCCCGCAAGCACGACGTGCCCATCATCGCCGACGGCGGCATCAAGTATTCCGGCGACATGGCCAAGGCGCTGGCCGCCGGCGCCGCCTCGGTCATGGTCGGCTCGCTGCTGGCCGGCACCGACGAAAGCCCCGGCGAGGTCTATCTCTACCAGGGCCGCTCGTACAAGGCCTATCGCGGCATGGGCTCGGTGGGCGCCATGGCCCGCGGCTCCGCCGACCGCTATTTCCAGTCCGACGTCAAGGACGAGATGAAATTCGTGCCCGAGGGCATCGAGGGCCAGGTGCCCTACAAGGGCCCCGCCGGCAACGTGCTGCACCAGTTGGTGGGTGGGGTGCGCGCCTCCATGGGGTATACGGGTGCCGCAACCCTGCCGGAATTCGTCGAACGCGCCCGGTTCGTGCGCATCACCTCCGCCGGCTTTGCCGAAAGCCACGTGCATGATGTGCAAATCACCCGCGAGTCGCCCAATTACCAGCGTTAAGCGGGCGGTTTTTCAACAAGTGGTGTGCAAGTGCATGAAAGGTTTCGATGCACATGCTCCAAGTGGTGATTTGGAGCTTCGTTTCCCATGGGGGGTTCACTGTTTCGGCTTGTAAAGAAATACATCGCGTGGCAGGCCGAAACATGCATGGCAGGACAGGAACAGAAATCGCCCAAGGACGAGAGGAACGATCGGCAGAAAAAGGAAGAGCGGTATCAACGCCGCGCCCAGGATATAGGCATGGGCGACATCTGGCCGGAAGAATTTCAGGAGAATGAGGGCTTCACGCGATAGGTGCGTTAACAAGGCCAGGCCGAAGAGGATCGTGAATGCCTTCAGCAATGGTCCCAGCCGCCATAAAGGTGAATGAATGATGTTCAGCGCCAGCATGTATGAGAATGGCGCCCCCTTGCCTGGCGTCGCCCTGGATTTGTTCCCGAACCTCTCCGCCAGGAACCCGATGATCGCGCTGAAGAGGATGGCGTAAAGAGCGGGGGCGAACCTGTGAATGAGCCGCGAGACGAACCGGGCATCATGTCCATCTGCTTCCAGGTCAAGAACAAGATTCAGCAATGCATCCTGATGCCCATGCCAGATATGAGATGAAACCCACAGGAAAAAGGGCAGCGTCAGAAAAAAGGTGATGAACATCAGGACGAAGGTTTTCGTCGACATCCGCCGGGAGTGGAAAGGGTGAGGCTTTCCCTCCGCGTCCACGAATTCATATTCCTTTTCCAGACTGCCTCGGTACTTCATGTCCCACAGGGAAAGGGGCGGCAAGCCACGGCTTTTGAGCAGAAAGGGCGGGTTTTGAACATGCCGCAGGAACAGCCAGTGAAACAGCGGCGCCATGATCTTGCAGAACAGCCGCTGCAATGAATGCTCACGGGATTGTTTCGACCGGTGTTCACTCATGCGCCGTTTTCAGGAACTCATGAAGACCGTCCGGATGATTTTCCCGCTTTCCCGTCCAGCGTATCGCCAGGTGGTTCTCATGGCGCTCAGGCGCTCGCGCCCTTTTCGCCCCGCTCCCGCGCGATGGCGCGCCAGCCGATGTCGTGCCGATAGAAGCCCTGCGGCCAGTCGATTTTCGCCACCGCCTCGTAGGCGCGCTTTTGCGCTTCCGCAATGGTATTGCCCAACGTGGTCACGTTCAGCACCCGCCCGCCGACGGCGATCAGCTCGCCCGCCTCGTTGCGCGCCGTGCCGGCGTGGAACACCTTCACCAGAGGGTCTTGTTCTGCGCGTTCGATGCCGCTTATCACGCTGCCCTTCTCGTAATTGCCGGGGTAGCCCTTCGTGGCCATGACCACCGTCAGCGCCGCCTGCTCGCTCCAGTCGCTTGAGCCACCGGCCAGGTCGCGCTGCACGGTTGCCTGCATCAGCTCCACGAGGTCGGAGTTCAGCCGCATCATCAGCGGCTGGCATTCCGGGTCGCCGAAGCGCACGTTGTATTCCACCAGCTTCGGCCCTTCGTCCGTCATCATCAGCCCGGCGTAGAGCACGCCCTGGTATGGCACGCCCATGTCCTTCATGGCCCGCACCGTGGGCAGGATGATACGCTCCATCACCTGCTGCTCGGCCTCTTCCGTCAGAACCGGCGCCGGCGTGTAGGCCCCCATGCCGCCGGTGTTGGGGCCTTCATCGTTATCATAAGCGCGCTTGTGATCCTGTGCGCCGGCCAGGGCCAATACGTTCTCGCCGTCGCACAGGGCGAAGAAGGAGGCTTCCTCGCCCTCCATCTTCTCCTCCAGCACCACCTTCGCGCCCGCCGCGCCGAAGGCGCCGCCGAAAATGTCGCGGATGGCCGCTTCCGCCGTCGCCACATCATCGGCCACGATGACGCCCTTGCCGGCGGCAAGCCCATCGGCCTTCACCACGATGGGCGCGCCGTGTTTCTTCAAATAGGCCAGCGCGTCCGCCTCGTTGTCGAAGGTGGCGTTTTCCGGCCCCGGAATGGCATAATCGCGGCAGATTTCGCGGGTGAAGCTCTTTGAGCCTTCCAGCATGGCCGCCTGCTTGCGCGGGCCGAACACGGGAATGCCTTCCTCTGCCAGCGCGTCGGCCAGTCCCGCCACCAGCGGCGCTTCCGGCCCCACCACCACCAGCTTCACGTCGTTGTCCTTGCAGAAGCGGGCCACGGCGGCGAAGTCGTCCACGTCCAGCGAGACGCACTCGGCCTGTTCGCAGATGCCGGCGTTGCCCGGCGCGCAGAACAGGGTGTGGCACAGCGGGCTTTGCGCCATTTTCCACGCCAGCGCGTGCTCGCGCCCGCCGGACCCGATGAGCAGGATGTTCATGCCTCTGTCACCTCCTTGCCAGTCACGGCGCGGCGGCGCCGCGTCGTCGCTGGAGGCGTTTTTTCACACCCCCTCGCCGCTGGCAAGGGCGCCGCTCCCGTTCCTGCCCAGCCATTTCATCAGCCGCGCCTTGCCGCCCTCCACCAGCGAATAGGCGGCGGGCACCACCACCAGGGTCAGCAACGTGGAGCTGACCATGCCGCCGATGATGGCCACCGCCAGCGGCCCGTTGGTGTCCGCCCCCGCGCCATAGCCCAGCGCCGCCGGCGTCATGGCGACGATGATGGAGGCCGAGGTCATCAGCACCGGCCGCATCCGGATGGGGCAGGCGTGCATCAGGGCCTCGTCGATGCCCATGCCGCGGGCCCGCATCTGGTTGGTGAACTCGATCAGCAGGATGGAATTCTTGGCCACCAGCCCCATCAGCAACACCAGGCCGATCATGGAGAAGATGTTCAGCCCCATGCCGGCCAGCCACAGCGCCGCCAACCCGCCGGTGATGGCCAACGGCTGCGCCAGCATCAGCACCAGCGGCTGGATGTAGGAATTGAACTGGCTGGCCAGCACCATGTAGACGAGGATGATGGCGGTGACGAACACGAAGGTGATGTAATTCACCGTGCGGCCGAATTCCTCCGCCCGCCCCACCATTCTCACGTCGTACCCTGGCGGCAACAGCCCCCGCGCCAGCTTTTTCACCACCTCCACGGCGTTGCCCAGCGGAATGGTAGGGGTGGCGAAGAAATAGGCCGCGTACTTCAGGTCGAAGCGCTGGATTTCCGCCGGCCCCAGCGTCGGCTTCAGGGCCGCCACCTCGCCCAGCGGCACCAGCTTGCCCACGGCGTTGCGCAGGTAGACTGCGCGCAGGTCGCGTTCCGTTTTCAACTGTCCTTCCATGGCCTTCAGGCGGATGTCGTAGCGCTCGCCGTCGCCCGGAACGTCATTGTAGCGCGCCACGTCATAACCGCCCGCCAACACGTTCAGCGCCAGCGCCACGTCCAGCGGCGACAGCCCCGCCTGCGTCGCCCGGTCACGATCGATGTCCGGCACCAGCTGCGGCAGGTCCAGTTGCAGGTTCATGTCCACCCGCCCCAGCTCCGGATGCTCGCGCAACCGCTTCATCAGCCTGTCCGCCAGCTTCGCCACCGTGTCCAGGTTCGCTCCCGAGACGACGAACTGCAAGGGTTCGCCGCGCTGGCCCCCGACCACAGCCACCGGCGCCGGAAAGGCCTTCACGCCGGGAATGCCCGCCAGCGTGCCGCGCAGCTCGTCGATGATGGCATACATGTGCTTGCGCCCCGTCTCGCGCGGGGTGAGGCGCACGTAGACCTTGCCCTCGTTCACCTTGCCCGTCACGCCGGTGCCGATGGTGGCCAGGTACGCGGCCACGTCTGCACGCTTCTTCAGGATCTTCTCTATTTCGCGCAGGCGCGAATCCGTCTCCGCCAGCGACGAGCCCGCCGGCGTCTTGAAGGTGATGACGAAGCGCCCTTCGTCTTCCTGTGGCAGGAAGCTCTTGCCCAGCTGGCCCATGAAGAAGCCTACCGGCAGCAGCGAGACGATTGCCAGCACCAACACCAGCCAGCGCGCCCGCAGCGCCCCGCGCAACAGCGCCGTGTAGGCCCGTTCCAGCAGCTGGAAGGCGCCCTCGAGCAGGTTGTAGAGGCGGCCGTGCGTTTCCGACACGCGCAGCCAGCGCGCGCACAGCATCGGCGTCAGCGTCAGCGCCACGAACAGCGAGGTGAGCACGCCGAAGGTGACCACCACGCCGAAGGAGCGGAAGAAACGCCCGATGATGCCGCCCATGAACACCACCGGCGCGAAGATGGAAACCAGCGTGAAGGTGGCCGCCATCACCGCCACCAGCACCTCGTTGCCGCCCTCCGTCGCCGCCTCTTCCGGCGTCGTTTCCAGCTTTTCCTCCATGTGGCGGTAGATGTTCTCCAGAACCACGATGGCGTCGTCCACCACCACGCCGATGAGCAGCAGCAGCGCCAGCAGGGTCAGCGAGTTGAAGGTGTAGCCGAGGAAATACATCACCGCCACCGCCCCCAGCAGCGAGACGGGAATGGCCGCCGCGATGATCAGCGTCGCGCGGAAACTCTTCAGAAATAGCCACACGATGAGCGCCGTCAGCAGCGTGCCCAGCACCAGGTGCTCCTCCAGCGCACGCACCAGCTCCAGGATCAGCGTCGATTCGTCCGTGGCGATGGAAATGCGCATTCCCGGCGGCAGGGAAGGGGTGATTTCCTCGCGCAGCCGCCGCTTCACCCGGTCGATCACGGCCACCGCGTTGGCGCCGTTGACCTTCACCACGCCCAGCGCGATGGTCGGTTCGCCGTTGTAGCGCGCCAGCTTGCGCGGATCATCGAGGCCATCCACCACCTCGCCGATGTCGCGGATGCGCACCGGCGCGCCATTGCGCCAGGCGACGATCATCTCGGCCAGCGCCCGCGGGTCGTGAAACTCCAGGTCCAGCTTGATGAGCATCTCGCGCGGGCCGTTGATGACCTGCCCGCCGGGCATCTGGAAATGCCGCGCCGCGAAGGCGCGCATCACGTCCTGCACGGTCACCCCCGTGGCCGCCATGCGGAACACGTCCAGGTTCACGCGGATGGTGCGCTCGCGCTGGCCGCCGATCTTCACCTCGCCGACGCCATCGATGCTCTCCAGCCGCTTCTTCAATACCCGCCGCGCGTAGAGGCTGAGATCCTTCAGCGTGCGGTTCTCGCCCTGCAAGGCCAGCCACAGCACCGGAAAGGCGCCGAATTCCACCTTCGCAACGGAGGGTGCGCGGGCGTCCTTCGGCAGTTGGTCGATAACCTGGTTGACCTTCACCTGCACCTCGTTGAAGGCCACGTCGATGTCCTTGGTCAGCTCGAACTGAACCAGCACCACCGAGGCGTTGGGCAACGAGCGGGACGAGATGTGGCGAATGCCCGGCACCGAGTTGACCGCCGATTCGATGATGTTGGTGACGCTGGAATCCACCACCTCCGGGCTGGCGCCGGGCAGGGTGGTGACCACCGAGATGAGCGGAAAGTCGATGTTGGGGTAGCGGTCGACGCCGATACGCGAGAAGCTGACGACGCCGAACAGCACCACCACGGCGCTGAGCATGGCGGCGAACACGTGGTGGCGGATGAACAGGCGAATGAGCGCTTTCATGAATCTTCCGCCTCCCGCGCCACCACCTTCACCACGTCGCCGTCGCGCACGAAGCCCGCGCCCTCGGCGATGACCTTCTCGCCCGCCTTCAGCCCGTCACGGATTTCCACCAGGCCATCGGCCAGCGCCAGGCCGGGGGTCACCGGCACCTCGCGCGCCTTGTTCCCGCGCAGGACCAGGACCACGTAACCGCGTGGCCGCAGCACCACGCTGACGGCGGGCACCACGACGGATTCGCGCCGCGCCAGCAGGATTTCCCCCCTGACGCTGGCCCCGGGCTTCCAGCCACCGGGGTTGCGCAGCTCCGCCAGCACGTGCACCGCCCGCGCCGCCGGGTCCACCGCCGGCGCCAGCGCCGATATGCGTGCCCGCACCACCTTCTCCGGGCTCAGCGGGCTTTTCAGGCGCACGGGCAGGCCGGGCTTCAGCCTCGCCGCCAGCGCCTCGGCCAGGGGCAGGCGCGCCCGCAACCGCCCGGCGGTGGTCAGCATGAAGGCCGGGTGTCCGGCGCCGATGAAGTCACCGGCGGAGACGAGCCTCTTGTCCACGTGTCCGTCCACGGGACTGCGGATTACCGTTTTCTCCAGCGCCCGCTCGGCCTGCCGCAGCCGCGCCTTCGCCGCCGCCAGCGCCGCCGCCATGGCGTCGTGGCTGGCCTGGGCGTCGTCGAGCGCCGATCGTGGCGCGCTGCCCTTTGCCACCAGCCGCCGCAGGCGTTGCAGCCGCAGGCGCGCGCCGCGTAAACTGGCCTCGGCCTGGGCGACGGCCGCCTTCGCCTGTTCCACCGCCAGCCTGTAATCGTCCTGCTCGATGACGGCCAGTGTCTGCCCCGCGTGCGCGGCGTCACCTTCCTCCACCAGCACCCGCGCCAGCTTGCCAGACACCTCCGCCGCCACCCTGGGCGCGGCCAGGGCCTCCAGCGTGCCGGTGGCGCGGCGCCAGTCCTCCACCACCTGCCGCCGCGCCGTGGCCACGGTCACCACCACCACCCGCCCGGCCTCGGCTTTCGGCTGCTTCGTTTCCCTGGCGAGGGCGGGCCGGGGCGTCGCGAGGGACAAGGCCACCGCCAACAGGCCGGCCAGGGCCAGGCAAGAGGAAATGGCCAGTCGTGCGCGCTGCAAGCCGTTCATGCCCGTTCCTCCTCTTCCGGATGCTTGCGTTCCTCTCCGCAACAGGGCGCTTCTTCGTCTGGCCGCTGGCCGGAGCCTCCCACCTCGGCGAAGGCCCGCATCATCTCCGCGCGTTTTTCCTTCAGGAAGGAAATGGCCGTGCCCAGCATGGCGCGGCCATAGTCCTGCACGAACCGGGCCCCCGGGTGCGCCGGCATTTCCCGCGCCTCTTCCTCCAGGGTGCGCAACTCGGCCTCCTGCTCTTCCAGATAGGCGTCGTAGATCACCGCCAGGTGCGCCGGGTCGATGCGCTCCATGAACAGCATCTGGAACAGGAACTCGCTCTTGAACTTGTCCGGCGCAGGGTCGGTGTTCAGCGCTTCCCGCAGCGCCCGCCGTCCTTGTTCGGTGATCTGGTAGACCTTGCGCGGCGGCCGGCCGGAGTCATCGTCCTCCACCCGCACGCGCACCAGCCCCTCCTTCAGCATCTGCGCCAGCGCCGGGTAGATGGAGCCGAAGGAGGCGTCGATGAAATGCGAGAACACGCCCTTCTCCACCATCTTCTTGATTTCGTAGCCCGTGGCTTCGCGCAGGCTGAGAATGCCCAGGCACAGCGTGCGGACGTTCATGACCATGGCCGGATATCTCCCGATGATACTATCGATCCGATACAGGATATCGGGCAGATATATATCGGGTCAATAGTATCTTCTTGTCATACCAGATTGCGTAATGTCTGACTGGTAAGACCGCCCCGCGCCCCCACCCAAGCCCTTGTCTTTCATGAATTGGGGGTTGGGTGCAGGCGCGGGGCGGTCTTACC
>JALVRJ010000341.1:0-2315 GCA_027031305.1 Hyphomicrobiales bacterium
GCATGGCCATGAGCAAGCCGCCGATTTGCGCATCCGTCGCCTCGCCGGACATCATCACCTCGAACGCCCGCCGCGTTTCCTCTCGGTCCAGCGGCTGGCCCGTGGCGGCCTTGGCGATGAAGGGCTTGAGCGCGGTGAAGTCGGACATGGCGGCACCTCCTGCCAGCTGGTCAAGACATCGAGAAAGGCTTCCGGTTTCTTGGTGCGGCAGGGCAGGGGGCTTGTCAAGGCGTCGTCCCGCTGGAATGTGGCGGTGCTCGTTCTCCTTTTCCGCGGCGGGGCCTCACCCATTGCGTTGCACCACATGCAGATGTGGGCGCCCGTCGCGCCGCAGCAGGGCGGTGATTTTCCGCTCCAGCAGCGCCAGCTCCCGTTCCGGCGCCCGGAACCAGTCGGTGGACCAGATGCGATGAATGCGCCAGCCGAGATTCTCCAGATGCTTCTGGCGGATGATGTCGCGATCCCGCGCCGAGCGCAGAGAGTGATAGCGCGCCCCGTCGCATTCCACCCCGAGGATGAACCGCCCCGGCTCCTCCGGGTCGCGCACGCCGATGTCGATGTAATATCCGTCCACGCCCACCTGCGGCACGCAATCATATCCACGCGCCCGCAGCGCCGCCAGCACCGCTTCCTCGAACGGGCTTTCCGGTTCGTGCGGGCGCTCCGCCGTGTCGTCGAGCTGCGGCAGGTTGCCCGTCTCGGCGTAATGCAGAAACTCGTGCAGGGCATGTACGCCGAGCTTGCTGTTCTTGCCCGCCACCACGTCATGCGCCTTCATCGAGCTGAAGATTTCCATGCGCTCCCGCGCCCGGGTGAACAGCACGTTGAGCCGCCGCCAGCCATCGTCGCGATTGATGGGGCCAAAGCGCTGCGCCACCCTGCCGCCGGGGTTGGCCGGGCCATAGGTCATGGAGATGATGATGACGTCGCGTTCGTCGCCCTGCACGTTCTCCAGGTTCTTGACGAAGAACGGCTCGTGGTCGTCCTCGTCGTTCAGGCGCTTCGCCAGCACCGGGTCGTCCTGTGCCATCCTGTCCAGCAGGTCGGTGATCAGCTCCGCCTGCTTGCGGTTCATCGCCGCCACGCCGACGCTGCGCGCGTCCATGCGCAGATAATGCGCCGCCGCCTCCGCCACGCGCCGCGCCTCCGCCGCGTTCACGCCCTTTTCGAAAAGACCGTCCTCGACGAAGTGGAACCCGATGCCCTGCCGCGCGCCGCCCTGCGTGGCGGAGGGGAACACCACAAGCTGCCCCTTGTAGAAGCGCTGGTTGGAAAAGCGGATGAGGCTTTCGTGCCGCGCACGGTAATGCCAGCGCAGCATCTTGGTCGGCAGCGCGTGCGCCCCGAGGTCGAGGATGGATTCCGCCGTCTGCACCGCCTCGTCCACCTCCTCGTCCTCTTCCTGCTCCAGCCGCTCGAAGAAGTTGGTCGGCGGCAACTGCTTCGGGTCGCCGACGATGACCATTTGCCCCGCCCGCGCAATGGCGCCCAGCGCGTGCTCCGGCTTCAGCTGCGAAGCCTCGTCCATCAGGATCACGTCGAAATCGAGCACCCCCGGCTCCAGATATTGCGCCACCGAAAGCGGACTCATCATGAAGCAGGGCATCAGCGTCCGCAGGGCGTTGCCGGCGCGCCGCATCAGCTGGCGGATGGGCACGTGCCGCCGCGATTTCTTCAGCTCGTTGCGCAATAGCGCCATTTCCGTCAGGTCGCGCTTGCGCGGCGCCTGCTGGCCTTCCGGTGGCCGCGCCTGCGCCAGCTCGGCCGCGATCAGCCGCCGCCGCAGTTGCATCACCTCGGCGTCCAGCCGCCGATATTGGCCGATGATGTCGTTGAGGCGCCGCGCGTCCATGCGCCTGAGCGGTTCGTGCTCCTCGCCCAGCCGCCGTGCCAGGCTTTCCATGACCAGCCAGGCGTAGGCCGTTCCGGCATGTTCGGAAGGCAGGTCGCCATGCTCCGCCAGCCGCGCCAGTTTCCACGCATCGGAGTCGGCCATCACGTCCTGCCGCCCCCGGTCGTAATGCAGCCACTGCCGCGCGCTGGTCTTGCCGGCTTCCAGGGCCTCGTCGATGCGCGCCAGGTGCAGCTCCAGCGGAGCCCTTTCGTACGGCCCACCAAACCATTCCTCTTCCCGCAGGCCCGCCATGTCGGCGAAGCCTCGCCAATGCTCCTCGTGCTCGGCCAGCCGCGCCGCCACCGTGTCCGCCATCGCCACCAGCGGTGGAAAAGGGGCGTCGACGGCCAGAGCGGCCAGCCAGTCGGCTATCCGCGGCGGCAACAGCAAGCGCGCCAGCTCATGCACGAAGGCCTTGCCA
>JALVRJ010000341.1:2325-3393 GCA_027031305.1 Hyphomicrobiales bacterium
CTGGCGGGCGGCGCGCAACCGTTCCCTTGCCGGCAGAACGTTCAGCACCTGCCGCAAGGTTTCCACGCGCGGACCTTGCGTCCGCAAGATATTTAGCAGGAGCGCCGTCAGCTGCGCGCCGCCCGCCAGCACCTCTTCCATCAGCCCCGGCCATGCCGCCAGCGCCGTCGCGTGCCGCGCAACCCACGCCCTTAGGCGTTGCAAGGCCGCCACGTCCGTTTGCGGCCCGGCGTAGACGGAATGCAGCGCCGCCCGCCATGGCCCGCCTTCCTGCACCGTGCGTAGATCCCTGATCTGGTCGGACAGCTTCAGCAGCAGCCCGGCCCGCGCCTTGTTGTCCAGCCCCGAATCGCGGCCCAGCCGCACGAGCTCCCGGAACCGGTTGCGCGCCAGCCGATAGTCGCCATCCACGATGAACGACAGGAAATGCGCCCGGCTGAAAATGGCGGCCATGTCCTCCAGCTCGGCGGGATTCGCGGCCAGCGCCCTATCCATGTCGAAGACCGCCGACAGTTCCTCGTGCCGCGCGCGCAGGGTGGCGATCTGTTCCGCCAGCGAGGCCAGCGCCTCGTCCACCGCCGGGTCGGCCAGCTCGGGACACGACAGCGCCGCGTCGCCCTCCGGAAAATCGGCCATCGCGTCCAGCAAGGCCAGGGCCGCCTCCAGCCCGGCAACCCCGTCCGGCAGCGGCAACCCCGTGCCCTCGCGCACTTCTTCCGCCAGCCCCCAGGCGTCCAGCAACGCCGGCCGCGCCTCGTGCAACCAGGCGGCCATGCGCACCTGTTCCGGCAATGCACGCAGCGCCGCAAGGGTGGGCGCGTCCATCTCTCCGACGATTTCCGCAACCGCCCGCCAGGCGTCCACCACGGCCCTGGCGCTCTCGCCCGCCTCCGCCAGCCGCAACAGCAAGACCGGCACCTCGTATTCCGCCACCGCCATGGCGCTCACCCCACGCCACGGATGCCGCGCCGGGCTGGTGCCGCTGGCCAGCAGATGTTGCAATACGCCATGAAAGACGTCCAGCATGTGTCGCGTCTGCGTGAATTGCACCGGCGTGATGGTGAACGG
>JALVRJ010000342.1 GCA_027031305.1 Hyphomicrobiales bacterium
ATCGACGCCCGCGTGGGGCAGCGCGCCCAGCAGATTCGGCTCTACGCCCCGGCGCTGCGTGAGGCGGGGATGCCGGTCGATCGGGCCTATGTGGCCTTCCTCCGGCCCGCCGAGCCCGCCCGGTGGCACGGGGCCGGGGTGGGGCGCGGGCGCGCCGTGGCTGATGATCGCCATTTCCGGTGGCGCGCTGTCGGCGGTGTTCCTGTCCGGCATGTCGGCGCCCTCCATATTTTCCTTCGTCATGTTCTTCCTGGTGCCGGCGCCGCTGTTCGTGGTGGGGCTGGCCTTCGGCTGGATGGCGGCGGGCATCGCCGCCTTTTCCGCGCTGGCGCTGCTGGCGGCCATGCTGGGACCTGCGGCGGCGCTGATGCACGCCCTGCTGGCGGGCGCGCCGGTGACGTGGCTTACCCATCTTGCGGCGAGGCGCCGGCCGGCGGCGGGGTCGATGGAAGGCGAGCCGGTGGACGAGGATGGTATGGAGTGGTACCCGGAAGGCCGCCTGTTGCTGTGGATGGCGGGCCTTTCGGCGGGGGCGGTCATTATCAGCCTGCTGACGCAGGGAACGACGTTGGAAGACATCCGCGCCTCCCTGATGGCCATGGCCGGGGAAGCCATGCGGGCCATGCAGATGGACGGGGAGCTGACGGACGAGCAAAAAAAACGCTTCCTTGAGACATTCGCCACGCTGGCGCCGCTTTCGGCGGCGGTGCTGTGGGAGGTGGCGCTGTTCATCAGTTTCCGGTTAAGCGTCTGGCTGGGCTGGAAGTTCGGGCTGTCGCGGCGGCCGCCGGCAGATTTCGCGCGCTTGGCCTTTCCGCAAAAGGCATTGCTGGGGCTGGCCGGGGTGTCGCTGGTGGCCCTGGCGCCGGGGCTGATCGGCCATTTCGGGCAGATCGCGGCGCTGGCCTTCATGGCCGCCTTCGCCATTCTGGGGCTTTCGGTCATTCATGCATGGGTGCGGGGCAAGCCGTGGGAGCCGGCGGCGCTGGGCGTCACCTACTCGATGCTGATCGCGCTGACGGGGCTGGCCGGGCCGGCGCTGTTGTTGCTGGGCCTGGCGGAGGCGGGTTTCGGCGTGCGCGAGGCCATGCTGAGAGGTGGCGGTGGCGGGCCGCCGGCGAAAACATGAAAGAGGCAATGATGCAAACACGGGACCGGGAAACCGGATTCAACCATCGAGAGGAGATCGGACAATGAAGGTCATTCTGCTGGAACGTATCGAAAAGCTGGGCAACCTGGGCGACGTGGTGACCGTGAAGGACGGTTTTGCGCGCAACTACCTGTTGCCGCAGGGCAAGGCGCTGCGCGCGACGGAGGCCAACATGGAGCGCTTCGAGCGCGAGCGCGAGGAGATCGAGCGCCGCAACGCCGAGGCGCGTGCCGTGGCCGAGAAGCAGGCCGAGAAGATCCGTGGCGCCATGTTGGTGATTATCCGCGCCGCTGGTGAAACCGGCCACCTGTATGGCTCGGTGACGACCCGCGACATCGCCCAGGCGCTGAAGGAGGAATTTGGCGTGGAGGTGCCGCGCAGTGCCGTGCAGCTGGAGAAACCGATCAAGATCATCGGTCTGCATGACGTGAAGGTGCGCCTGCATGGCGAGGTGGTGGAGACGGTGACCCTGAACGTGGCGCGCAACGAGGAAGAGGCCGAGTTGCAGGCCAAGGGCGAGATCATCATTGGCGAGGCCGAGGAGGCGCCGAGCGAGGTGGAGCGTGTGCTGGCCGATCTGGAGGAAGAGGAAAAGGCCGCGGAAGAGGCGGATGCGGCGGACGGCGGCGAGGACGCCGGCGCCGGGGAAGCGGCCGAAGCGCAAGCGGAAGGCAAGGCCTGAATCCGGGGCCGTCGCGCCCTGTCATGACGAGTCCGGCCCGGCATGGGAGAAGCCATGCCGGGCCATCGCCAGGGCTTATGACAAGCCACACTGGTTGCGAGCGACTGGATTCCGATGGACAGGAAACCCGACATGGAGGAGGCCGTCGCCACGGCCGAAATGGATTTGCCGTCCATGAACGGGCGTGCTGAACCTCATGGTGCGCGCCGGCAGGGGATGTCGGGAATGCGCGCGATGTGCTGGCTGATCCTGGCGGGGAGCCTGTTCGCGGTGGTCTCGCCGTGGTTGGCCCGGTTGTGGATCGGCTTCGACCTGTTCACGCAGCTGTTGCCGCACATGGCGGCACTGGCACTGGCGGCATCGATCTGTCTTCTCTGGGGTGGTCGGGCAGGAGTGTTGGCGGGGATTGTGGTGGTCGCCGGCACGGTGGCTGGTCTTGCCTGGCTGAGCCTTTCGCACACCTCGCCTGGGTTTCAGCGCCGTACGGACGCGAATGTCCTGCGCGTCATGAGCTTCAACCTTTGGCGAGAAAACGACCAGGTGGAGGCGGTGGAAAGGGAAATCCGCCGCAACCTGCCGGATATCGTGGCCTTGCCGGAATTCGAGAAGGAGGAAATGTATTCCCTGCCGGCGCGGTTGAAGGATATCCTGCCATATCGGGCCGACTGCCTGCACAAGGAGCATTGTTACCTGGGTCTGGTTTCTCGCTGGCCGATCGTGCGGGTGAAAAGCGCCTCCCTGTGGGAAGGGCCACCATACCTGCACGCCTGGGTGAAAACCCCGCGCGGCATGGTTCATGTCTACGTGACGCACACCCTGCGGGCGCCGTGGATCCGTTCGCATTACCGGCAGGTGAAGGCGCTGGCGCGCATCGTGCATCTGCGGCATGGAGAACCGGCTATCGTCATGGGCGATTTCAACGCGGCGCCCTTTTCCTACATCCTGGGCCTGTTTCCACGCAAGACGGGCCTTGTTCGTCATACCTGGCTTCCCTCCTGGCCGGTGCGTCCGCTGAAAATGCCACAGATCGCCATCGATCATGTGTTCACATCGTCCCATTTCGCGCTCCGGCGCGGGCCATGGGTGGGACGGGACGCGGGATCGGATCATCTGCCCGTCGTTCTGGAATTGCATTGGCGTGCCGCGCCTGTCCGATGACACGCAATCATTCCGCGCGTTAATCGTTTGTTTTCTCCTTTCCCGCACAATGCGCTCGAGGGTGACATGGGAAAATCCACCCTCGCCTGAAATGCCGCCTGGTTGGGAATACGGGGAATTGTCATGAGCATGTTGGTGGAAAACGAACTCGCCGCCGGCGCCGACCTGAGCGCGGAGGTGATGTTCGACCTGGGGATGAACTACAGCTTGGGGCGCGGTGTGAAGCGTGACGTGCGCGAGGCGCACAAGTGGTTCAACCTTGCCGCCATGCGCGGACATGAGAAGGCGCGCCGCTACCGCATGGAGCTGGCCGAGGAGCTGACGCCGGAAGAATTGCACGACGCCCTGGCCCGCGCGCGCAAGTGGTTGCAGAAATGACTTTCCGGCCCGGCGGAGAGGAGG
>JALVRJ010000343.1 GCA_027031305.1 Hyphomicrobiales bacterium
TAGGCGCCGTCGCGCACGTCCTTGAGGAAGGCCGCCTTGCGATTGAACAGGGCCGAGAAGGCTCCCCAGTCCTTCAGCACCGACACGACGCGCCCGTCGGCCAGCACGAAGGCGCCGATGTCGATGGCGTTGCCGAAGCTGTGCTCGGAAATGCGCACCGGCCCGCGCGTGATGCCGCCCCGGCGGCGGCAGGCGTAGTGCGAAAGCTGGCGAATGGCCACCACCGGCTGGCCGAACCGCTTGCGCGCTTCTGGCTGTACCACGTTGCGCACCCATTCATACAGTGCCGCCGTGAAGCGGCAGTTCAGCTTCGCGTCTGGCCGCAGGTCGGCGAGGCCGAGCGATCTCACCAGCACCGGCGCCGCGATGCCACACCCTTGCGGTCCGCCGATGGAGGGGATGGGCGCGGCGTCCACGTTCAGCGTCGCCAGCACGATATTGCAATCCCGCCGCGCCTTGCGCACCGTTTCGACATCCCAATGGCCTATCTCTCTTGGCCGCAGGTAGACGGCCTTCAGGTGGTCGCGCTCGCGCACCAGGGCGTTTGGGTCCACCTGCACGCGCCCGGCCGCGTCGAGCCGCACCTTCGACGCCGGCATGGCGGCCGGCCTCGCGCCCGCTTCGGCCGTGCCGTCCTTGCGCGCCATCTTCACGTTCTTGCCCCGCGTGCCGAAGGGGCGCGGCCGGGGCAGGGGAACGGCCGGTTGTTCGCCACCTCCCGGACGTCTCGCCAATCGTCCGGCGGGGTGGCCGTTGATGCTGACCTCGGCCTCCCGCCCGCGTGCGGAAGGCCGCGTCCTCTTCTGCGCCGCCCCGGCGGAACGCCCGTCGAAGGGATTGAGATCCACCCCCTTCAGCTTCCTGGCGATGAAGTCCTTCAACGTTTCGGCGGCCAGGGGGTCGGAAGGAAGGGAGGTGGCCACCAGGCAAAGTCCCGCCGCCAGCAACGGCGCGAGCGGCCAGCGCCTTCCTCGGTGGTCATGATGCGACATCGCGCTTTCCCCGGATTGCGGCGATATTCCACTGGCGGTGGCGATAGCGCGCCCTGCGGGCGAAAATGGGGCACGGCCGCCACGTCTGGCGACGCCGTGGCCCTCAGCGGGTTTTCCGCCGGCCACTACCGGCGTGCTTTCGGGCCCTTCCGCCCTTGCTCCCGCTGCCTTTGCCCTTTCCACTCTTGCCACGCCGCGCAGCGCGCGCCTTCTTCGGTTTTTGCGCGGCGCGCGCGGCGGCGTGCCTGGCGACGATGTCCGAGGCCTTCGTCTTGCCGCCGCTCACGATCTCGAAGCGCAGCCCCCCCGCCATGGGCGCGGCCTCCAGCAGCCGCACTTCCACCGCGTCGCCCAGTTGATAGACCTTGCCCGTGTGCCGGCCGATGAGGGCGAAGCGCTTCTCGTCGTGCACGTAATAGTCGTCGTTCAGGGAGCGCATGGGCACGAAGCCATCGGCGCCGTTCTCGACGAGCGCCACGAACAGCCCCGCCCGCGTGACGCCGGAGATGCGCGCGGGGAAAATGGCGCCAATGCGCTCGGACATGTGAAGGGCCATCATGCGCGCCACCGTGTCGCGCTCGGCGGTCATGGAGCGCCGCTCCGCGCCCGATATCAGCTCCGCCGTTTCGTCCATGCGCTCGATGTCTTCCTTCGACAACCCGTCGTCGCCCATCTTCAGGGCCTTCACCAGCCCGCGATGCACGACGAGATCGGCATAGCGCCTGATGGGCGAGGTGAAGTGGGCGTATCGTGCGAGATTCAGGCCGAAATGGCCGATGTTCTGTGTGTCGTAGATGGCCTGCGACTGCGTGCGCAGCACCACCTCGTTCACCACGTGCTCGAACTCCGTGCCCTTCACCTGCTCCAGGATGCGGTTGAAGTGCATCGGTTTCGGCCGCTGGCCCAGCGGGGCGGAAAGCCCCAGGGTCTTGAGGAACTGTGCCAGCGCCTCGAGCTTTTCCGGCGCCGGGGCGTCGTGCACGCGGTAGATCAGCGGCGTGTTGCGCAGCTCCAGCGTTTCCGCCGCGCACACGTTGGCCTGGATCATCATTTCCTCGATGAGCTTGTGCGCTTGCAAACGCACCGGCGTCACCACCCGCTCGATCAATCCCGCCGCGTCAAGCACCAGCTTGCGCTCCGGCACGTCCAGCTCCAGCGGCTGGCGCCGCGCCCGCGCCTCCATCATGGCCGCGTGCGCCGCCCACAGGGGCTTGAGCACCGGCTCCAGCAGCGGCTCGGTCTTCTCGTCCGGAAAGCCGTCGATGGCCGCTTGCGCCTCCTCGTAGGACAAGAAGGCGGCCGAGCGCATGATCACCCGCGCGAAGCGGTGCCTGATCTTCTCGCCATGCCTGTCGAACGTCATGAAACAGGCCACGGCCGGCCTGTCCTCGCCGGCGCGAAGGCTGCACAGATCGTTGGAGATCTTCTCCGGCAACATCGGCACCACGCGGTCGGGAAAATAGGTGGAATTGCCACGCAGCCGCGCTTCCGCGTCCAGCGCCGTGCCCGGGCGCACGTAGGCCGCGACGTCGGCGATGGCGACGATGACCCTGAATCCGCCCTCGTTCTGCGGGTTGTCGTCGGGTGCGGCCCATACCGCATCGTCATGGTCGCGCGCGTCGGGCGGATCGATGGTCACCAGTGGAATGTGGCGGATGTCCTCGCGCCCCTTTTCCTCGAAGCCGCCCAGCTTCTCCGCCTCGCGCAGCACTTCTTCCGGAAACTTGTCGCGAATGCCCTGTTCGTGAATGGCGATCAGCGAGATGTTGCGTTGATCGTCCACGTCGCCGAGCCGTTCTATCACCCGCGCCCGGATGATCCCCCGCCGACGGTCCTTGCGCACCTCCGCCCGCACCAGCTCGCCTTCCGCCGCCCCGCCGTCATCGCCCGGCGGCACCAGGATGGGCATCTTCTTGCCGCGCTTCTCCACTGGCTCCAGGTAACCCCCACCGTGCTCGTCGCGTCGGAACACGCCGAGAATCTCGTCGGCCGCGTGGTCGATCTTGCGGATAACCTGCGCCACGTAAGGGTAGGGCACGTCATCGCCCGCCGGGCGGATGCGCGCCAGCACGCGGTCTCCGGGGCCGGGAATATCACCGCCCTTGCCCTTGCGCGAAGCGCGCCCGGCGTTCAGCAACAGGATGCGCGGCCGCGGCCCCTGCACCTCCTCGTCCCAAACCGAAGGCCGCGCAATCAGGTCGCCTTCCTCGTCCGGGCCCAGCACGTCCAGCACCGCCACTTTCGGCAGCTCGCCGACGATCAGGTATTCCTTCGAGCGCCGGTCTATCAGCCCCCGCGCCGCCATGTCGCGCAGCCGTTCCTTCAGCTCGATGCGCGCCGCGCCCTTCAAACCGAAGGCCCGGGCGATCTCG
>JALVRJ010000344.1 GCA_027031305.1 Hyphomicrobiales bacterium
TGTTGACATAGACATCGATGGTCGTCGGCACCGCCGCCGTGCCGGAAAGAGACGGCAGGGGCACGGTGATGATATCCGGCCGCAGGCGGAAGCTGCGGCTGACCTTCACGCCGCCCAGGCGCACCGGCCGCGCCCAGCCGGGGCCGGAGGTGATGATGTCGCCCACTTTCCAGGTCACGGCCCGCTCCAGGTCGACGAACGTCCAGTGGCTGTCCAGGCGGATGGCGCGCGAGCGCAACCGGGTCTTGCCATTGCCGGCGAAATTCTCAGCCTTGACGATGCCGGAGGAGAACAACGTGCCGTAAGGCGAGTAGATCCAGCCCTCCAGGTTGGCCGAGACGCCCTCGAAGGTGTTGCGGGTGAATTTCTTCTCTGCGCGCGCGGAGGCGAACAGCCCGTAATTGAGCACGAAGCCGATACCGCTGGGCGACAGCTGCGGCTTTTTCCGATTCGCCGCGGCCAGGTCGATGACATGCTTTTTCAGTCTGTCGACCCCGATCTCGATGTTCAGGCGTTGCTGTGCTTCGTCATAGCGGGTTTTCGCGCCCAGTTCTTCCAGCCGCACGAGTTCGTCGGCCGCAACGGTGTCCGGCACCCTGATGCCCAGCTCGTCCAGCTCCTTCGCCCGCGCCGCGAACCGTCCATCGGGCAGTTGCACGAACTCGGCGATGAGGTTGGTGGGAAAGCCGTTGATGAGCACCTCCAGATACAGCGGCGCGCCCGTCTGCGGGTCCAGCGCCGGATCGGCTGGCGGGCCGGGGGTCAGCGCCGCCTTGTCGTCCTCATCGCGCACCTCGATGGCCTCGTCGGCCACCGTCATCGTGTTCGCGGCCTCTCCGGCGCCGCCACGCGAGGCCTTGGCGTCGATCGCCGCGGGAGCCCCGTCTGTCTCATTTCCCGCAGGTTCAGCCCTGGTGGCGTCCGCGCGTGCCGGATCTTCGTCTTCTTCCGGCGCCTTCACCACGATCACCTGGCCGCTGGTTTCATCATTCGCCGTCCGCCGTTGCCGCGCCCTCGCCTGCAACATCTGCCGCGCCGGCGAGAAGTTGTAGGTCTTCGTGCCGGGCAGGGCGATGCCGGTCACCGGCGCGATGCCATTCGCCGGCGCCGGTCGCGGTGCATCGGCCAGAGCCGGGCCGGCGAGCAGCGTCAGCGCCAGCGCCCATCGCGCCAGCCCCGTTTTCCGGAGCCAGCGGGTCGTGTTCCCGTCTTGTAGGACAAGGCGTTCTAGGGTTTCAGCGGACCCGGGCTTTTGCCGCGAACGGGCCATTGATGCCTTGCCCCTTGATGGTGATGGTGGCGCCCTTGCGCACCTTCAGCGGCGTTTGCCATTGCCGGGCGGACTTGCCCAGCACGTAACCGGCCAGGCCGGGAAACAGGGTCTTCACCCTGCCGCCGGGCAACACCACGCGCAGTTTCGAAATCTTCTCGTGTCGCTGGCCGGCGTTGTTCGCCATCAGCACCAGCCGGCCGTTGCGCACGCGCGCTCTCCACGACACCTTCGGCGGCGTCGCCCCGGGCTGGACGAAAAACACCGGAATCGAATAGCGCAGCGCGAAGATCACGCCCGTTTGCCGGCGCTTGCGCTGTGGCACTTCATCCACCAGCAGGCGGTAGCTCTCCTCGCCCGCCACCGGCGTTTTCGACAGCCGCACCACGCGCACGATGTATTCGCGCCGTGGCCGCATTTTCAGCAGGGGCGGGCTGGCCACCACCATGCGGGTGCGTTCCAGCACGTCCCTGCCGTTTTTCTGTTTCCAGCGAAAGATCCGCACCTGGGCGGTGATGGGCTTGCGGCTCTTGTTGGTCAGGACCAGCTTCGACGCCGCCGCCGGCGCTTGCAGTTCGATGCCCACCGGCTTCACCTGCAAGCCTGCCGCGTGGGCGGCTCCCATGCCCAGCGCCAGCGTTGCCGCGGCGGCGGGCAGCCGTTTCATCCCGTCCGCAAGATACCACATGACCCATCCCCCAAGATGCGCTTTTTCATCTTCCCCAGATGCCGAATCAGTAGCTGACCGTGATGGTCACCGTATCGGTGTAGGTGTTGGGCGACGGGCTCGTCTGCGGGTCCACCTTGCCGTAGACGGTGTGGGTCTGGTCCGCGCCGGTGCCGGTGTCGCTCTTCGTGTTCGAGCCATCCCACACCGTGCTGTGCGCGCTGTCCTGGTAGGTCTGGTAGGCCACGTCCTCCGAGCCGTTGACCATGTTCTTCACGCCGCCGGCATCGTTGGCGCCGGTCAGGGCGATGGTGTAGTTGGTGCCGTTGGTGCATTTCACCACGAAGGTGGACGTGGCGGTGATGGCGGAATTCAGCAGGCCATGCGTGCCGAAATCCAGGTCCGTCGGCGAGGTCACCTCGCACGCCGCCTGGATCTCGATCCGGGCCGTGAAGGTGTTGGTCGCGGTCGTGGCATTGGCGGCGGCCCCCATGGCGCCGAAGGCCACGGCGGCCAGCATCAGCCTGGCAAGATTCTTTCTCATTGGTTCATTCTCCACACATTGATTACACTTGTTGCACACACAGATGATGAAGGCGGGAGCCTCCATCGACGTGGGACGCTTCCGGGCTGGAAACGCTCTCTCCTCACAACACCGAGACTTACGGGAAATTCTGAATCGGAACTTAAAATCATCCCCATCCGAATCAGTCCGGGGTTGGATTTGTGGTGTCATAAGGTATTAACGAGGTGTTATAATGCAGATATGGTTAACAAAAGGTTTACAGTTGCAAGGCTTTTTAACGTATATTTCCAGTTGAAAGGTCCGTTCCATGGAAGGCCATTCCGCCATGTGCCGGAATCATGCCTGTTGATTGCATGAAGTTGACATGGGCCGCCAAGAGCAAAGGCGCGCCGCCAGCGGGGCGCGCCTTCGCGGGGGTGTCATGCACAGGCATGAAAGGAGATGCGGAAAACCGGCGACAGTGGACCTTTCCTTCCGGTCCGCGCCGACGTGCCGGGATCAGCCCTTCATGGCGTCGAGAATTTCCGACGCCGTGGCCTTGCAGCCGTCCTCGTCGCCGGCCTTCATCTGCTCTTCCGCCTTGGCCTTCATTTCCTGCGCCTTGGCCTTTCCGGCATCATCCAGCTGCGACTGTTCCAGCGCCGCGTCCACCTGCTTCAGCAGCGCGGCGCAGTTGGCCTCGGCCTCTTCCGCCGCCATCGCCGGCGCGCTCAGCAGGGCGGCCAGGCCAACGGTCATCACCAGTTTTTTCAACATCGTCAAATTCTCCTCGTCGGGTTGAGTTGATGGTTGTTCATGTCCCCGTTTGCGAGGACGCGAACGAATCCACCCCGGCGACGTGGCGGCATCGCGAAGAAAACGGACGGATCGCGGGGTAATATGATGGCC
>JALVRJ010000345.1:0-2479 GCA_027031305.1 Hyphomicrobiales bacterium
CCTTTATGAATTCTGGTATGAGAAGGAACGGCGTTCCCGACCGCCGTCAATGCAGCTTTTCGGCCGCTTCCCTGATAGCCTCGTCCAGCAGCGCAGTGGCGGTCTTGCCCCGCACCTCTTCGCGCAACACCGCCTCGGCCACCTGCACGGCGCGCTCGGCCACGTGGGCGCGAATCTCGCGCACCGCGGTGTCCTGCGCCAGCTTGATGCGCTGCTCGGCGGCGGCCTGCTGGCGCGCCATAAGCTCGTCGAACTGCTTGCGCATCTCGTGTGTCACGGCCTCCGCCTCGGCCCTGGCCGTCTGCACGATTTCCTTCGCTTCCGCCTCCGCCTGCTCGCGCCTGGCTTCCACCTCGGCCAGCACCTTGCGTGCCTCCTCGTGCAGGCGGCGCGCCTCCTCGAGCTCCTTGCGAATGCGTTCGGCGCGCTCGTCCAACGCCCTCAGGACGAGTTGCGGCACGCCGAGATGAACGAGCAGGCCAATGAACAACAGGAAGCTGACCAGCACCCAGGTTTCCGGCTCGGCGAAAAAGGACATGCCTCAGCCCTCCTCGTTCAGGCGCGAAGCCACCGCCTGCAATACCTTGGCGGAAGGCCTTTGCCCGGCCACCCGCTCGGCGATTTCCGCCGCCAGCTCGCCCACCGTGCCCTCCAGCTCCTTCAGAGCCGCCTGCTTGGCCGTTTGCAACTCGCTCTCGGCCCTGGCGATTTTCGCCGCCAGCGCCGCCTCCAGCTCCTTGCGCATGGCCTCGATCTCGGCGCTGACCTTTTCCCTTTCCTCACGCACGAGGGCCTGGGCCTTCGCCCGCGTTTCCGCCAACAGGGCCTCGGTCTGCTCCATGATCTCGCGCGCCTGGCGTTGCAGGCGCTCGGCCATCTCCTGGTCCTCGGCGATACGCCGGTGACGGTTCTCCAGCGTTTGCCCGATCCGTGGCAGGATGACGCCTTTCACCAGCACGTAAAGCGCTGAAAAGGTAATCGCCAGCCAGAACAGCTGCGAGATGTATGTGGAAATGTCCAACTGCGGCATGGCTGCCTCGCCGGCCTCGAGCGGATTGCGGTTTCACCCCGCGCCACGACGGTGCGCGGCGCCGGATGTCGGCTTCATCGCGCCGTGGGCGCTCAGCCAAACAGGATGATGAACGATACCACCAGGCCGAACAGGCCGGTCGCCTCGGCCAGCGCGAAGCCCAGCAGCAGATTCTTGAACTGTGCGTCCGCCGCCGCCGGATTGCGCAGCGCGCCCGCCAGGTAATTGCCGAAAATCAGGCCGATGCCCACGCCGGCACCAGCCAGCGCAATCGCCGCCAGGCCAGCGCCAATCATCTTCGCAGCTTCAACTTCCATTTTTTCTCGCTCCCTTGCAGGTGTTGCAGAATCGTTCGTTTGCCTCTCCGGCCCTTTGTCCCTTCAGTGTTCCGGATGCAGCGCGTCGGAAATGTAGATGATGCTCAGGACCATGAACACGTAGGCTTGCAGGAAGGCCACCAAAAACTCCAGTCCCGTCAGCGCCACCATCATCGCCAGCGGCGCCCAGCCGCCGATGATCCCCAGCGCCACCACGAAACTGGCGAAGACCTTCAGCATGGTGTGCCCGGCCATCATGTTGGCGAACAGACGCACCGACAGCGAAATCGGCCGCGTGAAATAGGACAACACCTCCACCGGCACCAGGATGGGCATCATGAACAGCGGCACACCGGAAGGCACGAAAAGCTTCAGATAACGAAACCCGTGCTTGACGAAGCCGACGATGGTGGCCAGCAGAAACACCACGACGGCCAGCGCGAAGGTGACGATGATGTGGCTGGTGACGGTGAAGGAATAGGGAATCATCCCCAGCATGTTCGCCGCCAGGATGAACAGGAACAGCGCGAACACGAACGGAAAGAAGGGCCGCCCCTCGTCATGCAGGATGTCGCGCGTGATGTTGGCCACGAACTCGTAGGCCATCTCGCGCACCGACTGCAACCGCCCCGGGATCATCCGGTTTTCGCCGAACAGGAAGATGATGGTGACGAGCGCCACGGCGATGACCATCCACAGCGAGGAATTGGTGAAGGAGAAGTCGACTTCGCCGATTCGGATGGACACCAGCGGGTGAATCTGGAACTGGTGCAGCGGATCGAAGCCGCCACCATGGCTGGCCGCCTGGGCCGCCTCGTGCGCCACCGCCGCGGCGCCGCCATGCGCCTGTTCGCCCATCTGCGCGGCCTGCGCGGCCACGCCTTCCTCGTGGGTAGCTTGCATGTCCCTGGCCGCCTTTTTTCGTTCACCCGTCGGGCCGGCCCGATCGCGGGCACACTCTCATCGGCGGAAAGGCCGCTCGCCTTGCCGTTGGCGCTCTTTTATCGTCCAATCATGCAAAGCTCAACGGACAAAATGGCTCATTCGCCCCCATTTTGTGCATTTTTGCCATTGATGGAAGACATGCCGGAAGCCGGGGTGTCCCCGGATTTTCCAGCCGCCGCCCGACGGC
>JALVRJ010000345.1:2489-3348 GCA_027031305.1 Hyphomicrobiales bacterium
ACGTTCCCCACGGCCGCGAACCGAAATACGAATCCGCCCCCCAGCCTAGCAATCCACCGGCCGCCAGCGCCACGCCCATGTCCGCCAGCAGGCGCAGCACCAGGTGATGCGCCGCCGCGTGCGCGTCCGCCCCTTTCCGATGGCGGTCTTTCTCACGCCTGGCGCGGGCTTCCCCGATGCGCCGTTCCAGCTCCTTCAGGCGCTGTTCCGGCGGCGATTCCATGGTGTTCATGTCCGCCATCTTGTTTCCGCACCCTTGTTCGACGATATTCCACCATATAGAATCCGCCCATTCCGACAACACCGACATCCATCAGGCGGGCCGGTTACGGTCCGGTAACCAATCCCGCCTACCATCAATAGTGTGGAGATCATTGGAAATGCTCGAATCGGACAGGAAAATGTTGCTGAAGGCCATTCAATTGCTGGAGATGGGCGACTGGGAGGCGGCGCACAAGATCGCCCAGCAACACCCCGACGCCTACGGCAATTGGCTGCACGCCATCCTCCACAAGATCGAGGGTGACCGTTCCAACGCCGCCTACTGGTATAACCGAGCCGGCTCGCCCGAGCGCATTGCCGAACGTCCCGAGGAAGAGCTGAAGAAGCTGCGCGAGGAGCTGGAACACGGCTATTGAACGGCGCTCCAAGGCGGGCGGACGCCCCGCCGGAAGGATAAAACCATGAAACCGCCACCAGGGCGGTTTTTTGTTTGCCCGGCACGGACCGCCACCGCCGCTTCTGCCGAACTTCGTCCATCCCGCCCGGCAGGAAGAAGTCGCCGGTGAACTAAGCCCATTGTGGTTTTTGGTTGCTGCGGTGGCGTCTGGTGAAGGCCAGCTGCAGGAGGGCCAAAAGG
>JALVRJ010000346.1 GCA_027031305.1 Hyphomicrobiales bacterium
CGCCTTCGCCGCGCCGGGCACGCTCAGGCTCTCGTTCGCCACCTCGGAAGAGAACATTCGCGAGGGACTGGCGCGTCTGCGCGAAGGGCTGCTGGAACTGGCGGGAGGCTGAGCGCGCCGCCGGGATCGCCCGCCATGCCCCCGTGCCATAGCCATTCCAGAGATCACTACCTGGTTCATCCTTCCAAAAAGAAAAGCTGTTCTTGTCCGTCCCCCGGTACGAAATAATCACACTGTCTTTCGGCAGCCCCTCAACAGCCTTGTCCAGCTTATACGCAAGCGCATAAAAACCGGCATTTTGGGCCCCCTCCGGCAATTCATAGTCAAGTATACTCGCAGGCCTCACTCTCGTGCCAGCTTCTTCAGAAAGCCCTTCTATGCCCGCCCCATAACCTCGGTTATAGGCATCGAGCGCCAAAATCGCTAAGAGTAAATCTTTGGAAATACCACCCTTTCCCATCACTTACTTCCGTATAAAATCTCCATGTGATACCTTACGATAAAAGGGGATATTCGTTGTTCTACCTGTTGCAGGTCCCAACTTTGGTTCGGGGTATTTCCCCAACCACCCCAGCACCTTTTCCACCTTTCCGCGGGTGACGGGTTCGTCGGTGATCTCGATGGTGATGCTCTTCAGCCGGTAGCCGGGGCCGAAGGTGGCCGCCAGATCGTCCGGATCAACCCGCCGCACCGTCTTCGGATCGTTGATATCGTCAAACGTCACCAGCAGCGGATAATATTCCCGCGGAACCTCCAGCTTCATCCCCACGCTCTTTTCCATCTTCGCCGCCCATTTCTCGAATTCCGATGGGAAGCCTGCGCGTTCATCAAAGACCCAACGGTCCAATTCATGAAAATTATTCAGCAACACAAACAAATAGCGACCAGGCTTCAACTCCAGAACAACAGCCTCGCCCTTGAAACGCACAAACGCCCTGTCCCACTCCCCTTGCGCCAGCCATCTGGGGCCTACAGCCTTCTCAACCCACAGCACACTCGAAGCCCGTTTGATACCTTCGGGTGTTTCAACCTCAACCGTGATCTTCTCGTGCCATTCCCAGCTTTGCCCACACCCCGCCAGCATCAGCCCCATGAGCAGCAACGCCAGGCCGCGTCCCAGCGCCCTGCCGCCGCCATGCACCAGCCGCGACAGCACAAACCCCACCGGCCGGCGCGGCAAGGCCACCGCCGCCGCGCCACCGGAACCTCCAACCCTGTCCGGAACCTGCCCCCGCATGTCGACTCTCCTTTCCCGCGCCTCTTCTCATGGACGCCCGGATACCGCGCGATCACCGCGTGCGAGGCGATTTGCGTGATGTGCGCTCGACGCGGCAGACTTCGATGTGCCACTCGTTGTACCATTCCTCGGCGCCGTGGCGGCGGGCGCGGGCATGGGCGGGCTGCTCGCGCCAGCGGCGGATGGACTCCTCGTCGCGCCAACCGGCAGGCCCCAGGAAACCGGGCATGGTCTTGACCAGTTCCACCATGCGCTGGGCCGTTTCTTCGCAACCCGGCGCGTCTGCCTTCAGCCGCGAGATGAAGATGACGGCGAGGCTTCCTTCCAGTAGATGTTCCGGCATGGATGGCACGACGAACGCTCCTGAAAAAGATTGCGCATGATCCGGATGATTGGTCGCAGTATAACGGAAAAAAGCGCCAATGGCGGATGATTGCCATTGGCGCTCGTGCCGTCATGAAGCGGCCTTGCGATCAACTGCAGCCGGAGGTGGCGCCGCAGGTGTCGCATTTCAGGCAGGTGCCGTTGCGCACCATGGTGAAGTTGCCGCACTCGGGGCAGGCCTCGCCCTCGTAGCCCTTCATGCGTGCCTCCATGATGCGCTGGGCGGTGACGTCGAGCGCCGCCGACCCCTCGCTGGCCGGGGCGGACGTGCCGGAGGTGGCCTCGACGGCGCCGGTGGTGTCCGGCGACAGTGTGGAGGCGCGGGCCTCGGACATGCCCCGTGCGTGGCCGGCGAGCGCTTCCACCTCGCGCATCAGGGCGTCGGCGTTGTCCGCGACCATGGCCAGCTCGTTGCCGGGCAGCAGCACCACGTTGTCCGCCACCGGGTGGCGCAGGAAACCGGTGGACACCAGCTTCGATGCCGGCACGGCGTGCGGCGCGGAAGGCGATTCCTTCTCGCCCTCGCCTTCCGCGGCCGTTTCCGGCGCCTTGCCTTCCACCACGCCACGGCCCAGGGCGTCGAAGCCGATGTCGTGCGGCTCAACATGGGCCAGATCGGTGCGGCCGAGGTAGGCGATGGCCAGCTCGCGGAAGATGTAGTCGAGGATGGACGTGGCCTGCTTGATGGCATCGTTGCCCTGCACCGGGCCGGCCGGCTCGAAACGGGTGAAGGTGAAGGCCTCCACGTATTCCTCCAGCGGCACGCCATATTGCAGGCCGAGCGAGATGGCGATGGCGAAGTTGTTCATCATGGCGCGGAAGGCGGCGCCTTCCTTGTGCATGTCGATGAAGATCTCGCCCAGGCGTCCATCCTCGTATTCACCGGTGCGCAGGTAGACCTTGTGACCGCCAACGATGGCCTTCTGCGTATAGCCCTTTCGCCTATTGGGCAGCTTTTCGCGGCGACGCACCTCCACGACTCTTTCCACCACCTTCTCGACGACCTTCTCCACCACCCTTTCCGTGCGCCGCGCGGCGGGCTGGCTGGCGGCGACGGATTCGGCGAATTCCTCGGCGGTTTCGGCCTCATCGTCGTCATCGTCCTCCAGCACCTGGGAGGTGAGGGGCTGGGAAAGCTTGGAGCCGTCGCGGTAGAGCGCGTTGGCCTTCAGCCCCAGCTTCCAGGACAGCTCGTAGGCCTTCAGGCAATCCTCGACCGTGGCGTCGTTGGGCATGTTCACGGTCTTGGAAATGGCCCCGGAGATGAAGGGCTGGGCGGCGGCCATCATGCGGATGTGGCTCTCCACCGAGAGATACCGCTTGCCCAGCCGGCCGCAGGCGTTGGCGCAGTCGAAGACGGGCAGGTGCTCCGCCCGAAGGTGCGGCGCGCCCTCCAGCGTCATGGCGCCGCAAACGTGGATGTTGGCGGCCTCGATCTCGTCCTTCGAGAAGCCCATGTGCGCCAGAAGGTCGAAGGAGATGTCGTTCAGCTGTTCCTCCGTCATGCCCAGCACGTCGCGGCAGAAATCATCGCCCAGGGTGAAGCGGTTGAACACGTAGCGGATGTCGAAGGCCGAGCCCAGCGCCTCTTCCACCGCGGCGATCTTCTCGTCCGTGAAGCCACGGGCCTTCAGGGTTTCGTGGTTCACGCCCGGGGCGCCCGCCAGCGTGCCGTGGCCGACGGCGTAGGTGATGATGTCCTCGATCTGCCGCTGGTCATAG
>JALVRJ010000347.1 GCA_027031305.1 Hyphomicrobiales bacterium
CTTCCTGGGCGTGTTCCGCATCGCGTTGCTGTATCGCGAGGCGCGGGTGCAGCCGCGCGGGCGGCCGCTGGGGGTGATCGGGGCCTACGTGGCGGGGCTGGCCTTCGCCTTCGGCTGGACGCCGTGCGTTGGGCCGGTGCTGTCCTCCATCCTGTTCATCGCCGGCGGTCAGGACACGGTGTGGCAGGGGGGCGTGCTGTTGCTGGCCTACGCGCTGGGCATCGGCCTGCCGTTCATCATCGCGGCGGCCTTCCTGGAGCGTTTCCAGGGGTTCATGCAGCGCTTTCGCAAGCACCTGGGGCTGATGGAAAAGATCATTGGTGTCTTCCTCATCGCCACCGGAGTGCTCATCATGTCCGGCAAGATGAACGAGATCGGCTTCTGGATCCAGGAAACCTTCCCGTTCCTGGTGAGCGGCTAGAGTCGGGCTGTCTCGCGCTGACAAGCCCCGGATGCGATTTCACATCCAGCGGGGTTGCCGGCGCCGCGCAACCAGCAATCAGCAATACTTGGCCGCTTCCCGTGCGTCCAGCACGCCGTAGCGCGCGGCACGGCGCAACAGACGGCGGGCGCGAATGAGGTGTGGCCGGTCGTAAAGGCGGCCATTGACCGAGATCAGGCCGCAGCCCGGGTTCTGCTCGAACGCCTCGATGATCTGCCGCGCCTTGGCAATCTGTTCCTCGGTGGGGGTGAAGGCCTCGTTGATGATGGGCACCTGGTCGGGGTGAATGGCCAGCTTGCCGATGAAGCCGTCGCGGAAGGATGCCGCGCAGTCCTTGCGCAGGCCTTCCATGTCGGAATAGCGCAGATACACCGTGTCGATGGGCTCGACGTTGGCCGCCCGGGCGGTGAGCAGGCACAGGGTGCGGGCGAGCCGGAACGGGTCGGTGAGGACATCGTCGTCGTCGCGCGAGGAAGCCGCGCCCAGTTGCGCCGCCAGGTCGCCAAGCCCCCACGTGAGGCCGATGAGGTTTTCCGGCACCTGCTCGGCCAGAGAGGGCATGGTGAGAACACCCAGCGGCGTTTCGCCGACGATGGCGATGACGGGAATGGGCCCCACGTGGCGCATGAGGCGGTCGAGGCAGTCAATGCTGCACACTTTGGGAAGCATCAGGGCCTGTGGCGGGTTGTCGAGCAGCGCCACCAGGTCGGCGTTGAATTCCGCCTCGTCGAGGGCATTCATGCGCACAATCAGCTCAGGGGCCCCGGCATTGCCGCCATCGGCGCCATTTTCGGGCATGTCACGCAAAATGGCCCGAACGTTAGCCCGCGCCCGCGCCTTGTCGGAAAAGGCCACCGAATCCTCGAGGTCCAGCACCACGGCGTCGGCACCGCTTTTCAGGGCCTGCTCGATGCGGCCGGTGTCGTTGGCGGGGACAAGCAGCAATGAACGCATGTTTGTTTGCTCTCCGTTGGCTGAAGGGAATGAAGACGAACCATCCGGGAAATTTCCGCGACATTAGTCACAATGTGGCAAAAATGCAAAGCCGGCGGCGCGCGTCGCGAACGCATTCAGCGCATGAATGGAAACGGAGGGGGCGTGATTCCTGCCCTCGCCGGGCAGATTCGTCCTTGACGATCAAAAAGAGAACATTGCGAATCGGACGGACACAATTTCTCATCCCTCCCGGATTTTGTGTAATATATTGTTTTTCTGGAATTATCGTGCTCAAAGGGGGGCGACCCCAATGTTGGTAACCTTTCGTTAATCATCCCGGCACAAGGGTTGGGCAAGAACATGAAGGAAACAGGTGGGAACGGAAGCGAATCGCGAAAGGCTTCTCTTTCCGCCGGCGAGGCGAACCCGATATTCGCAGATCGACGAGGTGGATCATGTCCAGCAGCCTTCTTGCCGAAAAGTTCGATATCCTGCACGCCACGTCCGCCGCGTGCGCGGTCATGACCGATGGCATGTCGGCGGGCGCCGTCCTGCGCCTTCGCGCCATGCTGCAGGCGGCCCGGTTCAGCGTCATCCTGTGCGATACGGCGAAGGCGGCGCTGGCGGCCTGCCGGCGGGAAGGCGTGACCCTGTTGGTGACCTCCGGCACGGAACAGGGACGGCGGTTGCTGGCATGGATGCGGCAAGGCGATGAGAGCGGAGTGGAGCAGGGGGCGGCCGTGACGCGCATCGCCCTGCTGGCCGAGGAAGAGGGACCGGAAGCCGTGCTGGAAATGTTGATGGCGGGGGCGAACGAATGCCTGGTGTGGCCCTTTGGCGAGCAGATGCTGGCGCAACGCCTGCGCATGGTCATGCAGGCGGCCTGACCATGGCGACGGTTCGGTTCAAGGTGTGGCTGGAAGGAGAGAGCGGTAGAAATCCGTGATTTGCTGCGCCATGCGGGCGACGGAAAATCGTTGTTCCATTTCCCGTGCGCGGGCCCGGGCCTTGTCCAAGGCGCGGGGGTCATGCAGCGTGGCGAGGATCCTTTTCGCCAGTGTGGCGGCATCGTTCGGTGGCACCAGCGCGTCGGCGGGCAGCATTTCGGGGATACCTCCGACACGCGAGGCGATGACGGGCTTTCCGGCGGCCTGGGCTTCCAGCACCACGTAGGGGAACGATTCCGCGCGCGAGGGCACCACCACCACGCGCCCACGCCGAAAGGCCCGCCGCGCCGGCATGGCGCCGGGCATGGCGACGAACGCGTCCAGCCCATGCTTCGAGATCAGCTCGGCGAAGGTGTTCCGATCCGGCCCCTCGCCGACGATCAGGGCACTGATGGCCTGGCCCTGGGCGTGCAGGCGGGCGATGGCCTCGATGAGCACATCCACGCCCTTCAGCATACGCAGCTCGCCGATAAACAGAACGTCGGCAGCGTTTTCCTCGGCTGGAACGGGAACGAACTCTTCCTCGCGCAAGCCATTGTGAACCACCGTGACCGGACAGGAGGGGCGCGCGATCTTGGCGAAGAAGGTGTTCCGTTCGTATTCGCAGACGAAAACGAGCCCGTGCGTGTGGCGCAGCAGCCAGCGCTCCGCCAGCAGGAACAGGGCGCCCGCCGGCGAACGCCACGAATAGTGCAGGGAGCCGCCATGGGGCGTGTAGACGACGCGCGGCCCGCCTCCGGCGATGCCCGTGGCCAGCCGCGCATACAGCCCGCCCTTGGCGCCGTGACCGTGGAGTATGTGGGGCGCGAGATCGCGCACGTGGGCGCGCACTTGCGAAAGCGCCTCGAGGTCGGCCGGACCGGGCAGCCGCGACATGGGCAGGCGGGTAACGCCCAGCTTCAGTTTTGGAGAGATTTCGGCCAGCTTGCGCCCGGCGGTCTCGCCGCCGGATCCGGCACAGATCAAGCCCACCTCGTGGCCTGCGCGCGCCTGCTCTCCGACAAGTAACGA
>JALVRJ010000348.1 GCA_027031305.1 Hyphomicrobiales bacterium
CGGGTGAGCATCGCATGGCCGAGGTGCAAGCCCTGGAAAAGGAGATCGTTCTGCCGGAGCCGGTAACGCCGGAAAAGGATGGCCAGATCGTCCTCATCGCCATTTCCCCGGTGGCACCGGATGACAAGGGCAACATTCCGGGCTTGCCAGGAGACAAACTCATGTCCGCCTGCACTGGCAGGCCGGAGCCCATAGGCGGCTGGGATTCCCGGGCGCATACGGCCATTCCTTTGCGTCGCTGCTGGCCGGCGGGGTCGGTGTGGTTTCTCGAGGGCTTCGAAGGCGAGCCACCTTCGGCCATCGGCATGGCGACGGAGTGGGGCTTCGGCCGGGTGCTCGTGGGCAGATGGCCGCATGATGGACAATGAAATCGAAGCATTGAGAGGGGTGGCGGGGGCATGAAAGGCGCAATCATCAGGCTGTTGGCGGAAACGCATGTGCACCCGGGCGTGGGGCAGTCCATGGGGGCGCTCGACCTGCCGGTGGCGCGCGAGCGCACGACGGACTTTCCGTTCATCCCCGGCTCCGGCGTGAAGGGCGCCTTTCGCGTGTGGGCGAAGGATATGGCACACATGCCGGAGAAGGATATCGAAACCCTGTTCGGCACGGCGGCGGACGAGGCGCACGAGGACAAAAAGACGGACGCCTCTGACGAGGAACAGGCGAACAAGGGCGCGGGCACGGTGCTGTTTTCCGATGCGCGGCTGTTGCTGCTGCCGGTGCGCTGCCTGTCGGATGCCTTCAAGTGGGTCACCTGCCCGATGCTGCTCAACCGCTTCGCGCGCGACTGCAAACGCGCCGGACTAAGTGGGAAAAGAGCGCTGAACGGTATTTCCGTTTCCGATGACCAATATCTGGGTAAGGAGACCACAGACAATCCGCTGGGTCTGGAGGAACGGGAGTTCAACCGAAGCGGTGATATTGATGATGCCGTCATCGATGCCCTGAAAGACATGGTGGACGAAGCGCAGTTGAAACAGCGGCTCGTCATCCTCTCAGACAGGGATTTCACCTGGTTCGCCCGCTATGCGTTGCCCATCATGGCGCGTAACGTGCTCAGCAAGGACAATACCAAGAAAAGCGAAAACTTGTGGAACGAGGAAACCCTGGCGCCGGACACGGTGATGTATGTGCTGCTTGGCGAGCGCAAGGCGGGGGCGGTAGGTCAGCTCATCGGGCATATCCGAGAGAAGCCCTACATCCAGATGGGTGGCAACGAGACCATCGGCCAGGGCTGGTTCGAGATGAAGGTGCTTGATGATAGCCAGGGGGGAGGACAGTGATGCCGCAAAGCCTCGCCCAGAAACGCGCCACCCACGCGCTGAAATGTGTGCAAGCGCTGGCGAAAGACAATGATTACGGCAACTACGTCTCTTACGTGAAATCGCTGCCGGCGGCCATCCTGATGAACGGTCTGGGCCAGGCGCTGGCCATGGAGAAAGCCGGCGCCAGCAAGAGCGGTAACGTCGGAAAGGGGCATGAATTGCTCTATCAACACATGAATTCCTGGCTGTGCAACGAGCCGATAGAAGGCGTTGACGCGCCCGGCTGGGCAAATAGCCCCTATGCAAACGAGAGCGATGTTCTGGAAGCCATCGTCTCGAAGGAGGAGGCCGCCTACATCCGCGCGCAAGCCGAGGCGCTGGAATACCTCGAATGGCTGAAGAAATTCGCCGTGGCGCAGTTGCGGGAAAATGAAGGGGCGGATCGATGATGCGGCCGCTGTATCGTGACAAGCAGGTGGAGGAACTTAAGGCGGAGGGCAATCGGGGCCTGTTCTGGAACAAGTTTTTCGCTCAATGGGAAGAGGGATTTCGTGAGATATGCAAGCCTGTGCCAGATTATCCTGGAGGAAAACAGGCATGGATTGGCCTGTTCAGGGAAGACCTATCAGAAGAAGCCCTAGAGGATTCTAGAGATAAGGCGAGAAATCTGCAAGAATTCGTCACGAACACTCTTGATGGATGTAGCCGCATGTTCGTCACCACCGCGCCGTTCGTCACCGGCATGGGGCTGGCACATCCGGTGGAAAACGGCTTTCTGTGGCACCATACGTTGGGCGTGCCCTATCTCCCCGGCTCCTCGGTGAAGGGGCTGGTGCGGACCTGGATGGAGCATTGGCTGGAGGCAGACAGAGAAACGCTTCACTGCCTGTTCGGCAAGGAGACGCAACCAGGGCAAGAGGGGTGTGTCGGGAATCTGATATTCTTTGACGCTTTTCCCGTGGGCAATGTGAATCTCATCGCCGAGGTGATGACGCCCCATGACGGCGGCTGGCGGCAGAAGGAGGCTCCCGCTCCCTCCGACTGGCACAGCCCGGTGCCCATTCCCTTCCTTGCCATTGCACCGGGCGCAAAATTTCAATTCTGCATTGCTCCGCGCCCGGGGGGCGATGCCACGGAAGAAGATGCCGAAACTGTCATGAATTGCCTGGAAGAAGCGCTGCAATGGCTCGGCGCCGGCGCCAAGACGGCGGTTGGCTTTGGGCGGTTTGAGGATGAGGAGACATGGAAAAGGCGCATCGAGGAAGCCGCCAGGAAGAAAGAGAAGGAACGAGCAGCGAGAGAGGAAGCAGAACGTAACTGGCGACCATCGCCTGGCGAGACTGTTTACTGGAAAGAAGCGGATGAGGATGTCGTAATTGAAAAGGTCGATGGTGATACGGCATATTTCCATTTTCTTGATGATGCTGATGAGACGGATGAAGCGCCTCTTTCTCATCTTTTGCGGAAATCATGACCACCCTCTTCGTCACACGCCACCCCGGCGCGGTGGAATGGGCGCGGCGGCGGGGGATCGAAGCGGAGGTGATCGACCATCTGGACGATCATACCATCGCGCGCTTGCGCCCCGGAGATGTGGTCATGGGCGTGCTGCCGGTGGCGGTGGCGGCGGAAGTCTGTGCGCGCGGCGCGCGTTTTTTGCATCTGGAGCTGCATGTGCCGCCCGAATTGCGCGGGCGGGAGCTTTCGGCGGATGACATGGAGCGCTTCAATGCGCGGCTGGAGGAATACGAGGTGAAGAGGGTGGGGCGGTGAAATTGATTTATGGCCTCAACATTACGCGTGGAACACTCGGGCGTATCGTCATTGGTCTGGGGCTGGCAATCTCCCTCTCACTTTTTTCCGGCGTGCTGGGCATGTATGTCAACAGTTTCTTTGAGGGCCTGCCGCTGTGGGGGGCGTTGTTTTTGTTGCTGCTGCTCGGTGTGGTTCTGCTGGGGTTCGCCATCACTTTTCTCAAGGTCATGGCCAACTCCGCCGAACCGGTGGCCCGTTTCATGCCGGTGCTCACGCAGTCGAAGAAAGTCCTTGTCTTGCCTTTATCCATTTTAAGGAAAGACCTGACCGATGAAAAAAAGGAAGAGCTGATTGCAGCGATAGAACGGTCTGGATGGAACAAGGCGACGATATCACGCAATGAAGAGAAGTCGCTGCCCTCCCCCACACTCAAGGAAGCATTGGGAAAGCTCTCGTGGGTGATGAATTTGTGCGCCATTCGCCCTCACCTGGAAGAGCTGGAATTGCTATGCCTCATTGCCTCGCGCGAGAGCGGCCTGGAGATTTGGCGTTTTATTCGTCTGCGTCACAAGTTGGAGGAGAGCGCGAAGGAGCGAGGAGAATTGCCGTTTGGCATAATGCTGGTGGGGGAAAACGGGCAGCGTTGCCGCATAAGGAGCGATGGGGATGATGCGGCGTTGCAAGAGGAATGCGGCCGTATTCCATGGCCAGATTTCAATAACTACGACAGCATCCTGGAGGCCTTTCAAACGGCTGTGCAGATTGCGCACGAGGAAGGATACGAGCACGGTGACATGAGCATCGACATCACGCCGGGCACCAAGCCCGTGTCCATCGCCGGTGCGGCCATCGCGCTGAACAGCCAGGCCATTCTCAGCTACGTCACCAACGACCGCGAGGTGCGGTACCATACGACTCATATCGATCCGGGATTGTTGGCGGCGGAAATACGCTGATGGTTTCAGCCGGAAACCAGGAAGGCGGAACAGCCCAAGGCTGCTCCGCCTTTTTCCTGACCGGGCACGGTTCCTCCCCACGTCATTGCCGGCCCCCGTGCCGGCAATCCAGAAACTCCTGTCTTTCCTCACTCAAACATCTCCCATTTATTGCTCAGGTCGCGCCATTCGGGATTGAGGCTTTCTATCAGATTGATCTTCCAGCGACGTGGGTATTTCTTGATCGCCTTTTCACGCTGAATGGCAGAGGCAATGCTTTCATGCCGCTCGGCCCAGACAAGATGCTTTACGCCGTATCGTTTTGTGAAACCCTCGATGAGGCCCTGTCGGTGTTCTTCAATACGACGTTGAAGATTGCTGGTAACGCCCACATAGAGCGTCCCATTGCGCTTGCTCGCCAGAATATAGACCCAGCCTCTTCGCATGTGCCCGAGGTCGCCGCTTCTGGATCGCCGGGACAAGCTCGGCGATGACGGGGGAGAGGGTCAGGAGATGGCCTGACCGGGACGCGAGGCTGGTGTGGCCGTTGTTGGCGCTGGGGGAGAGGGTGCACGCGGGGCGTGGGGCGACGGTGGGCCTGGGGTGCTACAGGATCATTGCGGGAGAGGAGGGGGAATGCGGCTCTCCTTTCGTGCCGGGGTGAGGACAAGAAACAATGCCTTATCGTGTGGATGCCTAGTGTGCCGCCCGGAGAAAAAAGACACCTGGCCTGGAGAAGGTTGCCGGCGAGGGCGGCCTGTGGCACGTTGCAAGGGCAGTTCACGTGTTTGCGTATCGTGTCATGCAGGTGCGCGATACGGAGGCTGAACGTTCCGCATGGCAGGTGGCAGGCAGGGCGTGATGACGGTCATCCGTTTTCCGGAAAGAAACTTGCGAAGAAACGAAACGGTGCGCGAAGGCGTGGAGGGCGGGGCGCGGCTGGTGCCGATGCCGGGCTTGCGGCGGGAGGCGCATTCGCCCGACGAGGCGGACGGCACGGCGGGAAAGGCGAGCGTTCTGCCGCTGGTGCTGGATGACGTTCATTACGTCGTCAACAAGGTGGCGCTCATTCGCGGGATTTCCTTTCGCCTGCCGCCGGGGCGGCGCACGGTGGTGCTGGGCTACAATGGCGCTGGCAAGAGCCTGCTGTTGCGGTTGTGCCATGGGCTGATAAGGCCCACCTCGGGCCACGTGCGCTGGGAAGGCGCGCTGGGTGGCGCGCGGGAGACGGTGGCGCGGGCGCAGGCCATGGTGTTTCAACGGCCGGTGCTGTTGCGGCGCAGCGTGCGGGAAAATCTTGCCTTCGTGTTGCGCAACCGGGGCGTTCGCGGTGATCGGGCCGAGGAAATGATCCGCCAGGCACTGGCCATGTGCGGCATCGCGCGGCTGGCGGAGCATCCGGCGCGGGCGCTGTCGGGCGGCGAACAGCAGAAGCTGGCGCTGGCGCGGGCGTGGCTGCTGCGGCCGGAGGTGCTGTTTCTGGACGAGCCGACGGCCTCGCTGGATCCGGCGGCGACGCTGGAGCTGGAGGGGCTGATGCTGGACATGCACGCGGCCGGCGCGAGCGTCGTGTTCTCCACCCACGACATGGCGCAGGCACGGCGGCTGGCGCAGCATGTGCTGTTCTTGCACAATGGCCTGTTGCTGGAGGATGCGCCGGCGGAGGTGTTTTTCCGGCGGCCAGCGACGCCGGAAGCGCGCGCCTTCCTGGCCGGCGACCTGATGCCATGAGGCCTTCCGGGAATGCCACGCGGCGAGACGAAAGCAAGGCGCCGCCGGTGGCGGGGCTGGTGTTGGCCGGTGGCCGCGGGCGGCGCATGGGCGGACGGCACAAGGCTTTCCTCGAGTTGGGCGGGGAGACGCTGGTTGCCCGCGTGGCGCGGCGATTGCGACGGCAGGTGCGGCATGTGGCGATCAGCGCCAACGAACGCCAGGACGAGCTGCGCGCTTTTGGCGAGGTGGTGTTGGAGGATACGATACCGGGCTTCGCCGGGCCGCTGGCGGGTGTGCTGGCGGGTCTGGAGTGGTTGCGCGGGGCGCATCCCGACATTGCATGGCTGCTGACGGTGGCGGTGGACACCCCCTTTTTTCCACATGACCTGGCCAGGCGCCTGTTGCTGGCGGCACAAAAGGCAAACGCCGAAGTGGCTCTGGCGGCGGATGAGCGGCGACGGCATCCGGTGTTCGCCCTGTGGCACGTGGGGCTGGCGGATGATTTGCGCCGGGCGCTTGTGCAGGAAAACGTGCGCAAGGTCGCCCTTTTCCTGTCGTGGCGCCGGGCCGTGGACGTCGTGTTCCCATCGACAAAAGGTGGGATGGAACCTTTCTTTAACATCAACACCGCCGATGACTTGCGAAGCGCGGTGGAATATGCGCAAAATGAGATAGGCTGAATGCCCCGTTACGTTCATTTTGCAAGAGAAAGGTTGGGGCGTTTTCGTTCGTGGATCGGTGACTGCCGCGAAGCGCTGTCGGGTCGCAGGGGCTTGCGGGCATGAACGACGGCCGAAGAGAAGATCTGGCCATGAAAGGCGGAAACAAAGCCATCATGATGGGGCTGCTGGCACTGATCGCGGCGCCGGTTAGCCTGGCGCTGGGCGATCCCGGGGGTGACCCTTATCCGCCTGGCGATAACATTGGGTATGGTAATGATGGGCCTGGCCCGGCGCTGACGCACCAGCTTGACGTGCGCAAAGTCTTGGCGCGGCAGCAGGCGGGGGCCTATTGGCGGCGGTTTTCTCCCTTCCTGAGCACGCTGGAACGGGATGGAGGAGACGATGTCGCTTCCCGCGCCTTCATCAGCCCCGTCAGCGGCGAGAGCGCCACCGCAGGAGGCTGGAGCCTGTGGCTCAGTGGTTCGCCGGCGCATTTGCGCAACCGTCTGAACTCGGCGCGTTCCAAGGGCCATTCCCTTTCCTCCACCATTGGACTGGACAAGCAGATCTCGCCGATGCTGACGCTGGGCGTGGGACTGGACAACGCCCATTCCAACATCCGCACCGACTACAACAACGGGCGCGCCCGCACGCGCACGCATGGTCTGGGCCTGTTCATCAACTATCGCTTCAATGACTGGCTGAGTCTGGACTTGCAGGGGGGGTACGTGCATCAGCGCCAGAAATACCGGCGGCGCAATTTCCTGGGCCTTTCCACGGGGCGGCGGCATTCGCACGGCCTTGGCGCGTCGGCGGCGCTGAATGCCTCGACATGGCTGTCCTCCTCGGTGCAGCTTTCCGGCCGGCTGGGGTTGGTGGGCTCCTTCGACAAGTGGCGCAAGCATACCGAGCGGACGCCGTTGGGGCCGGCGGCGCACCCGGGCGCGAAGGAGCGGCTGGTGCAAAGTGTCGTCGAGGGGGGCGTGGCCTTCTGGCAAGAGCCGTTGATGCCCTATTTCAAGGCGGCCCACAACTATGACCTTTATCGGAAGGGCGGGGTGAACGCTTCCGATCGCGATGATTTCACCTTTACCAGTGGGGTCTTCATGTTCGCGCCCGAAGGAGCGAATGGATTGTCATTGGGGCTGTCGGGCAGCCTCGTCGTGGGCCGTGCGAAACAGCGCCATTACATCGGCGCGCTGCAAGTGAAGTGGTCCTGGTGAGGCAAATTGGCGCTTGATTTCGCCCGGTGTCTTCCTAGTATCAGGATATCGCTTCGCTTTTCCAAAGCGCGGGCTGGCCCGGCTTCTGCAATGGAGATGGGATGATGATCATTCGCACCTGGAAATCGTTGCCGCGGCTCATTCGTTTCATGTTGCGCAACGCTGCCATCGGCATCTCGGCGGGGTGGTTCCTGCTGGGCATGATCCTGTGGGCGGACATGGGCGGGCTGTATTCGCTCATCACGCATTCCAGCTATGCCTTTGCCGCTCTGCTCCTGCTGTTTGGCGGGTTTGCCGTGACGTTCGGGGGCGCTGGCGTGGCATCCGCCGTTTTGCTGGGACACGAATTCGAGGAGGACAACACGCCCGACAATGCCAGCAGAGCGCCGGTGACTGAGCTGAAGCCAGCCTACTTGAAGGTACCGGCAAAGCGTTGAATTCCGCGTTAATCATGGGCGTAAAGCTTGATGGGAACGAAGTGTGTGTCGTGGTCTGCGCGCGGGCCATGGGGTGAAGTGGCTCGTCCTTATTTATCAGCTGTGCTTCAACGCTTCACATAGTCCCGGGGATGGACTCAATAAATTCGGCCCACTGGTGTGGCGCAAAATATGGCATGCACAATGCCTTTCATTGTATAGGAGTATTTTTCTTCAGCCCCTCCGGATGACATTTTTGCTTCAATATGTAGGCTCCTTATTTCTGGAAATGAGTGCATCTGTCCAACTTCCGGAGATTGGCGGAATCAGCGGTGGCATGAATTTATCCGAGCGTGGTCGGAAATGATGTCCGGGGGCATCGGGTCGTTCCTGAAGGAAACGTTGAAGGAATTATCGCGGCAAGTTGTTCCTTGGGGAGAGACTTCCGAGTGGCCGGAGTGCGCTCGGGGGGAATATATTCAGAATGGCCGGCCCAATCGAGCGAGCCATCATGTTTTCCGTGCCAAAGCGACACAATTCGAGGACCTGCAGGGTCCATCCCGGCAGGTGCTTTCATCAAAATGCTCGCCACATGCGGCATTGGTGGGGGGCTGACAGGACAGGCATGTCCCCAGAAGGCAAAATGGGCGCGAGTTGGGGGGATCGAGTGCCTGGGGCAAATGCCTTCAAGCCTTCGCAGGTGAAAATCGCCGGTCAACTCTCTCGCCAGCCATTCCGGCCCGGCCAGGATATTCATGGCGGTGTCTATATACCAAAATAGAAAATGGATGTCTCCAGATATCCTTTTTAAGCCTAAGATTATTGATAATATGCCTAATACAAGTATAATGTATTCATCGTATGAAAGCGGTAGTGGCGAGGCATGATAAAATGGCCATCATGAGCAATGTCGAACAGTTCATGCTGGAGCTTGTGAATCGTGCTCGGCTGGATCCGCAGGCGGAAGCTAGTCGATACGGCATTGCATTGAATGACGGTCTCTCTCCCGGGACAATCACCTCCAATGCCAAACAGCCTCTTGCTTTCACCCCCTTTCTCGTGGACGCCGCTCGCGCCCACAGTCAATGGATGCTGGATACCGACACCTTCAGCCATACGGGGCAGGGAGGCTCCAATCCCGGCCAGCGCATGAGCGATGCCGGCTATACCTTTACGCCTCCTTATGGCTGGGGAGAGAATATTGGATGGCTGGGAACGACCGGCACTTATGATCTTGAACAATATGTTGCCGACAACCATGCAAACCTGTTCAACAGCCCCGGCCACCGGACTAATATTCTCAATGATGATTTTCGTGAAATTGGCATAGGTATCAGGGAGGGAGAATTCACTGGCTACAATGCTGTCATGGTTACTCAGAATTATGCATTTTCCGGCCCCAGTCTATTTCTCACGGGGACCATTTTCAACGACAGTGATGGAGACGGCTTTTATTCGCCTGGAGAGGGTGCCCCCGGCGTTACCGTGGCAGTCAAGGGTGGGAACAGCATCGTGGCCACAACCAACAGCAGTGCGCCGGGCGGATATGGCGTGGCCTTGAGTGCCAATACCTACGAGATAACCTTTTCTGGTGGTGGGCTGCCCACCTCCGTGGCTGTCAGGGCAAAATTGGGCGGATCCAATATCAAGATAGACTTGATGGATGGTGACCATATTCGCTCGTCGGCAGACGTAACCCTTCTTGCGGGCGCGCGCGCCCTTAGTCTTCTTGGCATTGCCGATTTGAGGGGGACGGGCAACAATTTGAACAATGTGATGCAAGGAGGGCGCGGGAACAACATTTTGCATGGCAATGCCGGGGATGATGTGCTGGATGGTGGCCCCGGCGACGACAAGCTCTATGGCGGTGCCGGGCAGGACACGCTGAGGGGCGGTGATGGCAATGACGTGCTGGTGGGCAACGCGAATATCTTCGCCCGGGTGGCCGACACGCTCGACGGCGGCGCCGG
>JALVRJ010000349.1 GCA_027031305.1 Hyphomicrobiales bacterium
TGGGGGTTGGGCGGGGGCGCGGGGCTTCTGCGTGGTTCTTTATGCATTCTGGTATCATGCCATTGACTCATGCGCGTGCGGCACGAGATTCCGGCTTGCGCCGGAATGACGCTGGTTCAATGGGCGCGGGGCGGTGGGGCGGTGCGCTTCAGCGCAAGAATCCGGGCGGAGAGAGCCGGTCGGACATCTGAAAGAATCAAGAACCATCAAATGGCCGGAGTGCGTGGTGAAAACCGCGCACTTCACCCCACAACCATCACAACAACGACCGTATCGCCGCCTGCGCCAGCTGCACGATGGGCTGCGGCCAGAACACGAAGCCCAGCGCGAAAATGACCGACACCATGGCCACCAGCCGCAGTTCGAAGGGCATGGCCGCCACTTCGCCTCTCGATTCGTGAAAATACATGACGTTGACGACGCGCAGATAATAATAGGCCGCCACCACGGAGGCCAGCACGCCGACGATGGCCAGCCCCACCAGGTCCGCCTTGATGGCCGCCACCAGCACGAAATACTTGGCGAAGAACCCGGCCAGCGGCGGAATGCCCGCCAGCGAGAACAGCATGACCGCCAGGAAAAAGGCCATGGCGGGGCTTTCCGTCCCCAGCCCGGCATAATCCTCGATGTCCTCCACCGCCCGGCCCTCGCGCCGCATGGCGATGACCACGGCGAAGGCGCCGATGGTCTGCAACAGGTAGATGATCAGATAGAACACCGTGGCGCGCAGCCCCTCCGCTCCGCCGGCGGCCAGGCCGATGAGCGCGAAGCCCATGTGACCGATGGAGGAGTAGGCCAGCAGGCGCTTGATGTTGGTCTGCACCACACCGGCGAAGGCGCCCAGCAGCATCGAGGCGATGGACATGAACACCACCACTTGCCGCCACTGTTCCATCATGCCGGGGAAGGCCTCGTAGAGAACGCGGATGAGCACCGCCACCGCCGCCACCTTCGGCGCCGCCGCGAAAAAGGCCGTCACCGGCGTTGGCGCGCCCTCGTAAACGTCGGGCGTCCACATGTGAAACGGCACCGCCGAGATCTTGAAGGCCAACCCGGCCAGCACGAACACCGCGCCGATGACCACGCCCATGTGCGCCCCACCCTTTACCGCCTCGGCGATGGCCTCGAAGCTCAGCGCACCGGCAAACCCATAGATCAGGGAGGCACCATACAGCAGCAGGCCGGAGGCCAGCGCGCCAAGAACGAAATACTTCAGGCCCGCCTCCGACGACCGGCTGGATTCGCGGTTCATCGCGGCCAGCACGTAAAGTGCCAACGATTGCAGCTCCAGCCCCAGGTAAAGGGCGATCAGCCCGTTGGCGGAGATCATCGCCATCATGCCCAGAGCCGAGAACATCATCAGCACCGGGTATTCGAAGCGCGCGATGCGCTCCAGCCGCAGATAATGCGTCGACATGACGATGGCCACCGCCGTGGCGAACAGGGCCAGCACCTTCATCACCCGCGCCAGCGCGTCCACCACGAACGTGCCGCCAAATGTCGTCAACGTCACGCCGCCGCGCCCCGTCAACAGCACCAGCACGGTCACCACCGCCAGCCCCAGCACAGCCAGCGTGCTCACCAGCTCGCTGGTGCGGCTGCGAAAGAACACGCCCAGCATCAGGAGCGCCATGCCGAAGATCGCCAGCACCATTTCCGGCAACGCCGGCGCCAATGTGTTCCACATGCTCATGCCGTCATGGTCCATTCGTTGTCATTCAACATCGTCGTCATCGGCGCCCTGCTCCCTTCGTCCGGTCAGTGCAGCGCCGCCTGCTTCACTGCGCCCGCTGCCAGATCCAGCCCCGCCTGCACCTGCCCCAACAGGGTGTTCACCGCCGTGTCGAACATCGAGGTCACCACCCCGGGCTGCACGCCGAACCAGATGGTCAGCACCGCCAGCGGCAGCAGCACGGCCGCCTCGCGCCAGTTCATGTCGGTGATCTTCCTGAGCGCGTCCTTTTCCAGTGGACCGAACACCACGCGCCGGTAAAGGTACAGCGCATAGGCCGCCGACAGGACCACGCCCGTGGTGGCGAAGAAAGCCACCCAGGTGTTGGCGATGAAGGCGCCAGTGAGCGACAGGAACTCGCCGACGAAGCCCGACGTGCCCGGCAGCCCCACGTTGGCCATGGTGAACAGCATGAAGACGAAGGCATACAGAGGCATCCGGTGCACCAGCCCGCCATAGGCCGCGATTTCGCGCGTGTGCATTCGGTCATAGATGACCCCGACGATGAGGAACAGCGCGCCGGAAACCAACCCGTGCGAGATCATCACGAACATGGCGCCGTCCACGCCCTGCTTGTTCAGCGCGAAAATGCCCATGGTGACGAAGCCCATGTGCGCCACCGAGGAGTAGGCGATGAGCTTCTTGATGTCCTCCTGCACCAGCGCCACCAGCGAGGTGTAGACGATGGCGATGACCGACAGAACGAAAACGAAAGGCGCGAAGGTTTCGCTGGCCACCGGGAACATGGGCAGCGAGAAGCGCAGGAATCCGTAGCCGCCCATTTTCAACAGGATCGCCGCCAGCACCACCGACCCCGCCGTCGGCGCCTCCACGTGTGCGTCCGGCAGCCAGGTATGCACCGGCCACATCGGCATCTTCACCGCGAAGCTGGCGAAGAATGCCAGCCACAGCCAGGTTTGCAGGTCGGCCGGAATGGTGGACGGCTTCGACAGGATCTCGGCCATGTCCGTGGTGCCCGTCTGCCAGTAGATGGCGATGATCGCCAACAGCATCAGCACCGAGCCGGCCAGCGTGTAGAGGAAGAACTTGAAGCTGGCGTAGATGCGCCGCGGCCCGCCCCATACGCCGATGATGAGGAACATCGGGATCAGCCCGCCCTCGAAGAACAGATAGAACAGCACCATGTCCAGCGCCACGAAGACGCCGATCATCAGCGTCTCCAGCACCAGGAAGGCGATGAGATACTCCTTCAGGCGCTTGTTCACCGTCCACGAGGCGAGGATCACGCCAGGCATGAGGAAGGTGGTGAGCAGCACGAACGGCAGGCCCAGCCCGTCCACGCCCACGTGGTAGTTCATCAGGCCGAACCAGGAATAGCGCTCCTCGAACTGGAAGCCCGCCTTGCCGGGATCGAATCCGGCCAGCAGCACCAGGCTGACGAGAAAGGTGAAGGCGGTGGCGAACAGCGCCGTGTAGCGCATGTTGCGGCGCACCACCTCGTCATCCCCGCGAATGACGAGGATGAACAGCGCGCCGATCAGCGGCAGGAACGTGATGACGGACAGAATCGGCCAGTCGGACATCGCTTCAGCTCCCCATCATCAGCCAGGTGATCAGCCCCGCGATACCC
>JALVRJ010000350.1 GCA_027031305.1 Hyphomicrobiales bacterium
TCTTCCTGCAAAATCCATTACTTCGAGACGAAAAATACAACAGCAATATCAGTGCATTATGTATACATCACGAGAGACAACGAAAAAGGCGGGGAGCAACTCCCCGCCTTTCCTGTCTCGTAAGACTGTCCGTTCGCGCGGCTGCGACGGTATCAGTACCGATACCAATCGGGCTTGTAGGGGCCCTCTGGGGGCACGCCGATGTATTCGGCCTGTTCCGGCGTGAGCTTCGTCAGCTTCGCGCCCAGCTTCGGCAGGTGCAGGCGGGCCACCTTCTCGTCGAGGATCTTGGGCAGCACGTAGACCTTGTTCTCATACTTGTCGTTGTGCTTCCACAGCTCGATCTGGGCCAGCGTCTGGTTGGTGAAGCTGGCGGACATGACGAAGCTGGGGTGGCCCGTGGCGTTGCCAAGGTTCACCAGACGGCCCTCGGAGAGCAGCACGATGCGCTTGCCGTCGGGGAACTCGATGAGGTCCACCTGCGGCTTGACGTTGATCCACTTGAAGTTCTTCAGGCCGGCGACGTCGATCTCGTTGTCGAAGTGGCCGATGTTGCACAGGATGGCCATGTGCTTCATCTTGCGGATGTGATCCAGCGTCACAACGTCCTTGTTGCCGGTGGCGGTCACCACGATGTCGGCGTCCTGGATGCGGTCTTCCAGGGTGACGACCTCGTAGCCATCCATGCAGGCCTGAAGCGCGCAGATGGGGTCGACCTCCGTGACCATCACACGCGCGCCATTGCCCGCCAGCGACTGGGCGGATCCCTTGCCGACGTCGCCGTAGCCGCAGACGATGGCCACCTTGCCAGCCATCATGACGTCGGTGCCGCGGCGGATACCGTCCACCAGCGACTCGCGGCAGCCATACTTGTTGTCGAACTTTGACTTGGTGACGGAGTCATTGACGTTGAAGGCCGGAAACGGCAGCTCGCCCTTCTTCTCCAGTTCGTAGAGGCGGTGCACGCCTGTGGTGGTTTCTTCCGAAACGCCCCTGATGTTCGCCTTCACCTTCGAATACCAGCCGGGGTTCTTTTCCAGCCGCTTGCGGATGGTGGCGAACAGATATTCCTCTTCCTCGTTCCGCGGGTTCTCGATGACGGAGGGATCCTTTTCCGCCTTCGCACCCAGCAGCACCAGCATGGTGGCGTCGCCACCATCGTCGAGGATCATGTTGGCCGTCTCGCCATCGCCCCAGTCGAAGATGCGGTCCACATACTCCCAGTATTCCTCAAGGCTCTCGCCCTTCTTGGCGAACACGGGGATGCCCTTGGAGGCGATGTAGGCGGCGGCGTGATCCTGCGTGGAGAAGATGTTGCACGAGGCCCAGCGCACGTCGGCGCCCAGCGCCGAAAGGGTGTCGATGAGCACGGCGGTCTGGATGGTCATGTGCAGGCAGCCGGCAATGCGGGCGCCCTTCAGTGGCTGCTCGGGGCCGTATTCCTCGCGGCAGGCCATGAGGCCGGGCATTTCCACCTCGGCCATCTCCACTTCCTTGCGGCCCCAGTCGGCGAGGTTGATGTCGGCCACGACGTAATCGTTGTTGCTCATCGGTTCGTCTCTTTATCCGTTGATTGGTTGATCCGTGTTTCCCGTCCCTCGTCGTCATACCGGCGCAAGCCGGTATCTCGTGCGGCAAACTCATGAGCCAGCGGCCCGAGACCCCGGCTTTCGCCGGGGTGACGAGAGAAGCCGGTATGACGATTGAGCATTCGCTGGCCACTGGCTATAGCACCAGCGGGCGGGGGCGGCAAGAAGATATAAAGGCTTCTTTATGTGACATGCGAGAAAGGCGTTGCCCACGCGCTTGCCAGGGCGGAGAGGTTGGGGCAATCTCGCGCCAGACCAGATGAATGCACGCACGGGAGCGATCATGACCGACCTGCCGGAAAAGGAACTCACCCCGCGCCAGATCGTGGCCGAGCTCGACCGTTACATCGTCGGCCAGAAGGAAGCGAAAAAGGCCGTGGCCATCGCCCTGCGCAACCGCTGGCGGCGCAAGCAGTTGCCCGCGCCCTTGCGCGAGGAGGTGATGCCGAAGAATATCCTGATGATCGGTCCCACGGGCGTGGGCAAGACGGAGATCGCGCGGCGGCTGGCGAAACTCGCCAACGCGCCGTTCATCAAGGTGGAGGCGACGCGCTTCACGGAAGTGGGCTACGTGGGCCGTGACGTGGAGCAGATCATTCGCGACCTGATGGAGGCGGGCATTCTGCTGGTGCGCGAGGCCAGACGCAAGGAGGTGGAGGCGCGCGCGCGCGAGGCGGCGGAACGGCGGGTGGTGGAGGCGCTGACCGGCACGAGTGCTTCGGAGGCGACGAAGCAGGCCTTCCTGGACAAGCTGCGCGCGGGTCTGCTGGACGACAAGGAGGTGGAGCTGGAGCTGGCGGACACCTCCGGCGCGTCGTTTCCGATGATGGACATTCCCGGCCAGCCGGGAGCCTCGGTGGGGATGATCAACCTCTCGGACATGTTGGGCAGGGCCTTCGGCCAGCGCACCAAGCGCAGGAAGATGAAGGTGAGGGACGCCTACGAGCCGCTGATCGCGGAGGAAAGCGACAAGCTCATCGACGAGGAGGCCATCGTCGCCCAAGCGCGCGAGCTGGTGGAAAACGCCGGCATCGTGTTTCTGGACGAGATCGACAAGATCTGCGCGCGCTCGGAGGCCGGGGGGCGCGGCGGCGACGTTTCGCGCGAGGGCGTGCAGCGCGATCTGCTGCCCCTCATCGAGGGCACCACCGTGAGCACGCGCCACGGGCCGGTGAAGACCGACCACATCCTGTTCATCGCATCAGGCGCCTTCCACGTGGCCAAGCCTTCCGACCTGCTGCCGGAGCTTCAGGGGCGGCTGCCCATCCGGGTGGAGCTGTCGGCGCTGACCGAAGAAGACTTCAAGCGCATCCTGACGGAGCCGGAGGCGTCGCTGGTGAAGCAATACGTGGCGCTGATGGACACGGAAGGAGTGGCGCTGGAATTCACCGACGACGGCATTGCCGCCATCGCGCGGATCGCGGCGGAAATCAACGAGCGGGTGGAGAACATCGGCGCACGGCGGTTGCAGACGGTGATGGAGCGGGTGCTGGAGGAAATCAGTTTCGAGGCCCCCGACGCGACGGGCGCCACCGTCACGGTCAACGCGGCCTATGTGGAAGAGCGCATCGGCGACATGGCGCGCGATGCGGATCTGAGCCGGTATATCCTGTAGGAACCCCGGAAACGCATCTCGCGGGGCGTGCCTGGCGAAGGACACGCCCCCTTGGTGCATGGGGAGATCCCGGAGAGATCATTGCCGGGCTCAATTCACGATC
>JALVRJ010000351.1 GCA_027031305.1 Hyphomicrobiales bacterium
AGTGTGCAGCGCACGGACGCCGAGCGCTGCACACTGGCGGCGGACATTGATCCACGCTATGTGGAAGAATGGCGAAGGGCGAAGGAAGCGGGCGTGGAGATGATCGCTCTCGGCTGCTGCATCAGCCCGCGGGAAATCGTGGCTACGCGCCTCATCCCCATAGTCGAGCCGGACGCGGAAACACCCCGGTGACGATGGCGGGCGAAATCGGGAGCGCGCCGGAACGCCCAGGCATTCAATAACATGTTCGAACATTGTCGGAGAACCGCATGAACAGGCAGGAACGTTACATCCGCGGCGAACTGGCCCCCTATGCCAGCACCCATCAGATCAAGCTGTGGGGCCCGGAATCCTTCGAGGGAATGCGCAAGGCCGGCCGGCTGGCGGCGCAGGCGTTGGACATGCTGACCGAACACGTCCGCCCCGGGGTGAGCACCGAGGAACTGGACCGGCTGACGTTCGAGTTCGCCATGGACCACGGCGCCGTGCCAGCGCCTTTGAACTACAGGGGCTTCCCCAAGAGCATCTGCACCTCGGTCAACCATGTCGTCTGCCACGGCATCCCGGACGAGAAGAAGATCCTGAAAGAGGGCGACATCGTCAACATCGACGTCACTCTCGTCGTCAATGGCTGGCACGGCGATACTTCGCGCATGTATCCGGTGGGCGAGATCTCGCCCAAGGCAAGGCGCCTGATCGACGTCACCTACGAGGCCATGATGCGCGGCATCGAGGCCGCCCGCCCCGGCGCCACCACCGGCGACATTGGCCATGCCATCCAGACCTTCGCCGAGGCCAACCGCTGCGCCGTGGTGCGCGACTTCTGCGGCCATGGCCTGGGCAAGCTGTTTCACGACGCGCCGAACATCCTGCACTATGGCCGGCCAGGCACCGGTGTCGAACTGAAGCCCGGCATGTTCTTCACCATCGAACCCATGCTCAACCTCGGCAAGCCGCACGTGAAAATCTTGCGCGACGGCTGGACGGCCGTTACCCGCGACCGTTCCCTTTCCGCCCAGTTCGAGCACACCATCGGCATTACGGAAGACGGCGCGGAGATCTTCACCCTCTCGCCTGCGGGGCTGCACAAGCCACCTTATGATGGCGCATGATACCACAATGCGCGAATTCGCTGACGCTTCTGCGGAAAATCCCCTCTCGCGGACTTGGCAAGCGCCCCGTGCTTGTGCCTAGAATTGGCGCATGGGGGATGATTTCAGGGACAAGCCCACCAGCATTCTGCCTGGCCTTGTGCCGGAAGAAGCCGGCGCCAACGCGCCGGCGGCACGAGGCGAGGTGTCTTCTCCAGCCGAAAAGCAAACACCGCAAGCTCCTCCCTCCAATGCAAGGGACAAGGATCGCGGCGGACCGAATGCCGGCAAGCGCGCCAGGCCTCATTATACCGGTCACCGCGAGCGCCTGCGGTCGCGCTTCCTTGCCGCTGGCGCGGAGGCGCTGGCCGACTACGAGCTCCTCGAACTCGTGTTGTTCCGCGCCATTCCACGCCGCGACGTGAAGCCTCTGGCAAAGGAGCTCATCGCCCGTTTCGGATCCTTCGCCGAGGTCGTCGCGGCGCCGCCCGCGCGGCTCATGGAAGTGCCGGGCGTCGGCGAGGCCGTGGCGACGGAGTTGAAGATCGTCCAGGCCGCCGCCATCAGGCTTGCGCGGCAGGAAGCCCGGCAGAAACCGGTGTTTCGTGGCTGGACGGATCTCCTTGCCTACTGCCGCGCCGCCATGGCCCGCGCCGAACGCGAGGAATTCCGCGTGCTGTTCCTGGACGCCAGGAACCGCCTCATCGCGGGCGAGGGGGGGGGCCGCGGCACGATCGACCACGCGCGCGTCTATCCGCGCGAGGTGGTGCGCCGGGCACTGGAGCTTTCGGCCGCCTCCATCATCCTCCTGCACAATCACCCTTCCGGCGACCCCACGCCCTCGCGCGCCGACGTGGACATGACGAAAAGAATTATCGCCGCCGCCGAACCGCTTGGCATCGTGGTGCACGACCACATAGTCATCGGCCGCGAGGGCCACGCTTCCATGCGCGCCCTGCATCTCATCTGAACACGCCCCCATGCCCCCGCGGCGAGCGTGTCCATCGCCGGCACCTTTACGCGGCGTTAAGCCTGACGAAGGCATAATCAACGGACCGGGGCAGGCGAAACAGGGGAAACGAGCAGGGAACCGACATGAACTGGCACCATACCGATGCGTTCGATGCCACGAAGGGCTCCACCAACAATCCTGGCAAGGGCGTGGGTGCCGAGCGCCGCCGCTCCCGCCGCCGCCGTGTGCTCTACAAGGCGCGGCTCATTTTCAACGACACCGTGCTCAGCTGCACCGTCAAGGATGTCTCGGAATTCGGCTGCAAGCTGAAATTCGCCGTGCCACCGATGCTACCGGAAAAGTTCGATCTGATCATGAACAAGACCGGCGAACGCCACAAGTGCCAGCTGGTGTGGCTGTCCGATCGCGAGGTGGGCGTGCGCTTCGCCGATCTGGACGATTGAACGCGCCCACGCCGGCGTTCGCATCGAACCATCCGCAAATGCTCACGAGCCTTCTTCCAGATCGTAATCTAGAATGGCCATCTGGAAATTGTAACAGATATCACCCGGGTCCTCGTCATCCTTGAAGATGACCCCGATGAACTCGTCGCCGATGTAGACCTCGGCCGAATCGTCCTTGCGGGCGCGGCGACGCACCTCCAGCTCCGGCAGCTTGAACTTGTTGCGCAAGTAGTTGTTCAGCTTGGCGATTTCTTCAGGGCTCACGGACAATTCCTCCAATCCGGCCAACCACGGGCGTGCCTGGGGGCCACGCCATCTCGCCACAGGCTGTAGCGCCTGTGCCGCGGACTGGCAAGCGTCAATCGGAAGACCCGGCGCCGTTTGGCTCCTCGCCCTCCACGCCGCCGTTTTCGAAGTCCAGCCCATGGTCCATCTCCAGCGCCGGCTCCGGGCAGGGCGCCTTGCCCACCACCCGCGCCGGCACTCCGGCCACCGTCACCCGCGGCGGCACGTCCTTCAGCACCACCGAACCCGCCGCCACCCGCGCGCAACACCCTACCTCGATGTTGCCCAGCACCTTGCATCCCGCGCCCAGCAACACACCGGCGCGGATCTTCGGATGCCTGTCGCCATGCTCCTTGCCGGTGCCGCCCAGCGTTACGTCCTGCAATATGGAGACATTGTCATCCACCACCGCCGTCTCGCCGATGACGATGGCGTGCCCATGGTCGATCATGATCCCCCGCCCCATGCGCGCGGCGGGATGAATGTCCACCGAGAACACCTGCGAGGAACGGCTTTGCAGGAACAGGGCGAAGTCCTTGCGTCCCTGTTCCCACAGGGCGTGCGCCAACCGGTGCGCTTGCAGCGCCAGGAAGCCCTTGAAATAGAGGAATGGCTCGATGTAGCGCATACAGGCCGGGTCGCGCCGGTAGACGGCCAGGATGTCCGCTCGCGCCGCCTCGCCAATGCCCGGATCGGCCTTCAGGGCCTGACGATAGGCCTGCCCGATGAGCTCGGCGTTGATGTCGTGATTGGCCAGCATCATGGCGATGCGGTGGCCCATGGCCTCCACGAAACGCTCATGCTCCAGCACGGCGGCATGAATGAACCCGCCCAAGGCGCTATCGGCGCGGATGATTTCTCGCGCCTCGTTACGAATGCGTCCCCACACCGGATCCAGGGAAGCGGTTTTCGACTGTTGCGCCACCTCGGACATGATGTATCGCTCCTCTGCGGCCATTCCGAAGCCGGAATTGTAGAAAGCGTCCGCTTCACCGGCAAGCGGATTGCCGCTCAATGGCAAACGGGCGCATGAGAGTGAATGGGCGTGAGGAACATAGACCGGGCCAGGCAGGATGCCGCCCGGCAAGGCATCCCGCCTCAGAACGCCATCACTTCCGCCGTGTAGGTGAAACCAGGCACCGGCGGCACCGAGGCGTGATGATGATCGATGAAGGATACCGCTCCGCCACGGCGGGTATAGACGCGGATGTGCGCCTGATGCGGAGGGCCGAACACACACACCAGGCGCCCCAGGTCGCGCAGCTGCTCCAGCAGCGCCGCCGGGCGCTCCTCGATCCGGCCATTCAGCACGATGACGTCATAGGGCGCCTCGCCGCGCCATCCTCGCGCGTGCTCGCCCATCACCACGACGCTGTTGACGCACTCCAGCGCCTCCAGATTGGCCGTGGCCTGCTGCCCCAGTGCCTCGTCGCGCTCCAGGGCGATGACCGATTCCGCCAACCGGCAGAGAACGGCACTGGAATACCCCGTCGCCGGCGCCACGTCCAGCACGCAATCGCGCGGCCGCACTTCCGCCAACTGCAACATCCGCGCCAGCGTCAACGGCTCCATCAGCCACCGCTTCTCGCCCCGCGCGTCCTCGCCAATGAGCAGGTCCTCGTCGACATAGGCCAGCGATCGTTTTTCCTCGGGCACGAACAGCTCGCGCGGCACTTCTTCCATGGCGGCGATGACCCGAAGGTCGATGACGCCACCGGGACGCACCTGTGATTCGATCATGTTGTGGCGCGCCCGGGCGAAATCTGTCATCCTTTCCCTCCCCGGCCCTTGTTGGCCGGTTTCTCGCTTGCGACCCTTTCGAACCCTCGGTCCTGTTCCGTCAGGAAAAATAACGCTTCGATGCATCTTGTCCAGCCGCAATGCACGCGCGGAAGATGCATCGGTAAAGTCAGCGGAGGTGCCGGCCATGAGCCATGCCGAAAAAGCCCGCGCCGAAAAGGTGCCGAGCCTCGTTGGCGGCACCCCCCTCCTCCGCCTGCACGGCCCATCCGAGCGCACCGGCTGCGAGATCTGGGGCAAGTGCGAGTTCCTCAACCCCGGCTATTCGGTGAAGGATCGCGCCGCCCTGTTCATCGTCCGCGACGCGCTGGAGCGCGGCCTGGTGGAACCTGGCGGCGCGGTGGTGGAAGGAACCGCCGGCAATACCGGCATCGGCCTCGCCATCGTCGCCAACGTGCTGGGGCTGAAGGCCGTCATCGTCATCCCCGAGACGCAGTCGCGCGAGAAAAAGGAAACCCTGCGCGCCCTTGGCGCCCTGCTGGTGGAGGTGCCGGCCAGGCCCTATCGCAGCCCAAACAACTACGTGAAATACTCCGCCCGCCTGGCCGAGGCCCTGAAGGACGCGTTTCCCGGCGGCGCCTTCTGGGCCAACCAGTTCGACAATCCCGTCAACCGCCAGGCCCACGAAAGCACCACCGCGCGCGAGATCTGGGAACAGACGCAAGGCCGCGTCGATGCCTTCGTCTGCGCGGTCGGCACCGGCGGCACGCTGGGCGGCGTTTCCGACGGGCTCAAGGCGAGAAACCGCGACATCGTCATCGGCCTGGCCGACCCTCATGGAGCGGCTCTTTACAGCTATTACACCTCCGGTGAGCTGAAATCGGAGGGCAGTTCGGTGATGGAAGGCATCGGCCAGAGTCGCATCACCAGGAACCTCGAAGGCGCACAAGTGGACTGGGCCTGCCGGGTGTCGGATAAGGAAGCCCTGGAGGTGCTCTACGACCTGAACTTGCGCGAGGGCCTGTTCCTTGGCGGTTCCTCGGGCATCAACGTCGCCGGCGCCATGAAGCTGGCGCGCGAACTCGGCCCGGGCAAGACCATCGTCACCATGCTCTGCGACACCGGCCTGCGCTACATGTCGAAACTTTACAACCCGGACTTCCTGAAGGAAAAGGAACTGCCGCCGCCGCCGTGGGTCACCCGGCCGGGGCCACGGCTGCCACGGGTCTTCCTGCCGGAAGAAGAATGATGAACCACCAACCTGACGGGGGAACAGGCGCGATGATGGACAAGGCCTCGGACGAGAAACGGCGCGGAAAATGGCTCGTCGGCCCGCAATGGCTGCGCGAGCGGCTGGACGATCCGAACGTCGTGGTGCTGGACGCCAGCTGGGTGTTGCCGGAAGAAGCCGCCCCGGGCACGGACGTGCACGAGGAATTCCAGGAGGAGCACATTCCCGGCGCGCAGTTTTTCGACATCGACGCCGTGGCCGACCCCGACGCCCCCCTGCCCCATACCGCGCCACCGCCAGATATATTCGCCGAGGCGGTCGGGCGCATGGGCATTTCCAACGACACCACGGTGGTCGTCTACGACACCTTCCCGCCGTTTGCCGCGCCACGGGCGTGGTGGCTGTTCCGCCTGTTCGGACACGATGACGTGGCGGTGCTTGACGGCGGCCTGGAAGCCTGGACCATGGCCGGCTACGAGGTGGAGGAAGGCCCGGCCAGGGAACGCGCGCCGAAAACCTTCATCCCGCGTTTCCGCCGCCGCCTCATCGCCTACGCGGAAGACGTGAGGAAGGCGCTGGAAACGGGCCTGCCGCAAGTGGTGGACGCGCGCTCTCCGGGACGCTTTTCCTGCACCGAGCCGGAACCCTACGAGGGCGTCCCCTCCGGCCACATGCCGGGCGCCAGGAACGCTCATTACGCCCGCTTCATGAACGTCGACGGAACGCTGAAAAGTCCACAAGAGTTGCGCCATGAATTCGAGCTGGCGGAGGTGGACCTGGACAAGCCCATCATCTTCACCTGTGGCTCGGGCATCACCGCCTGCCTGCCGGCCCTGGCCGCCGCCGAACTGGGGCATGATGACTGGGCCATTTACGACGGTTCCTGGCGTGAATGGAGCGCCCTGCCGGACGTGCCCAAGGTACTGAAGGAAAGCACACTGGGCTGATTCGCCGTCCACCGGCCCCAATCAGCCATCCTTGCCCCTCGTCCAGGCTTGGTCTGCTGGTATGATGAAGAAGCCATGCCCATGGCAAACATGCAGCAGGGATCCGGATCAGGCGTTTGCCGCGTCCACTGCCCTTCCGCCGTCAAACGCGCTCAGCGCAGGCCCAGGCGACTGGCCGTCAGCTCTCCCATGGCCGCCAGCAGGGCATAGGCGCTGGAAAACTTCGCCGCCCGCGCCTTCACCAGCTCCACGCGCGCGTTGTTCAGGTCCTGCCGCGCGCTCAGCACGTCCAGCGTGGTGCGCGACCCCGCCTTGTATTCCTCGCGCACGCCGCGCCAGGCCAGCCTCGCCGCCTCAACCTGGGCCGACGCGGCTGCGATCAACCGTTTCGCGGATTGCAAGTTGTACCAGGCCTGCACGACGGCCTTCTGCACCGCGCGCCGGGCCACCGCCACTTGCAACCCGGCGGCCGCCGCCTTGTGGCGCGCCTCGCGCACCGAAGCATGGTTGTAACCACCGTTGAATATCGGCACTTGCAAGGAGAGGCCGATGTTGGCGTCGCGCGTCCTGGTGGGGTTCATGCCCTCGGTCTTCCTGCGTACGGCCGATAGTTGCGCCTGCAAGTTCAACTTCGGCAACAGGTCGCCAAAGGCCACCTCCACGGCATGTTGCGCGGCCTCTTCACCATAGGCCGCCGCCAAAACTTGTGGATTGCGGCGCGCGGCCCGTGCCAGCGCGTCCCGCAGCGTGCGCGGCAACGTTCTGGGCAAGCGGCGCGGAAAACGCAGGCCCCGTGGCTTGTGTCCCACGATTTCTTCATAGGCCGCCCGCGAATCCTCCAGCTGCGCCTGCGCCTGCGCCAGCTGCGCCCGCGCTCCGGCCAGCGCCGCCTCGGCCTGGGAAACGTCGGTGCGCGTCACGTCACCGACGCTGAAACGATCGCGCGTCGCCCGCAGCTGCTCCTTCAGAACGCGCACGTTCTCGCGCCGCAAATTGACGATTTGCGCATCGCGCACCACGTTCATGTAGGCCATCACCGCATCAAGCAGCACCTGCTGCTCGGTGGCCAACAGCGTTTGCCGCCCGGCCTTCTCCTGGGCCTTCGCGGCCTTGACGCCATAATGCGTTTTCAGGCCATCAAAAATGGGCTGTTGCAGGGTAATGGCGATCTGTTCCGAATCGTAATTGCGCGCCATGCCGGGCAAGGGCCTGGTCTTGTTGGTCCCTACGGTGGCGGAAGCCTGGGCGTTCACCTTCGGCCGCCAGCCGGAACGGGCCTTTTCCACGCCTTCCCGCGTGGCCTTCAGGTTGGCGCGCTCGGCGGCCAGCTTCGGATTGTTGCGCCAGGCGCTGAGCAGGGCTGAATGCAGCGTTTCCGCCATCGCCGGCAGCGGCGACGAGATCACCAGCAACAACGCCGCCACGCGCATACCACGCGTGCCAAGCGCCGCGTATCGGGACGTTCCGCGCTTCATGACCTGTCCGCTCCTCCGCATGTGACGCCTTTTCGGCCCATCCGCCCAATCGGACGAATCATCCGGCCCCGCCCCATCTTCTCGCATCTCGGGGCGAGCCCGCATCGGGCCCCGTGTTTGTATCAGACCATTCGCCTGCATGGCAAAGGATTCACATCCGCGCAATCCGCTCGGCATTGCCCACGCCGTTTTTCCCATGCCCTGTATCCTTGCGGACACACTTCGCAAGAAAGCCGGTCACGCAAGCGGCCGGAGCGTCAAACAGGCATTGCCAGCGACAGCGACATGGCTTATTTAAGGCTCGCTGGAAGCGATCACGCACAACGATCCGAATTCGCTTCCACTTTTGGATGGCCTCGTGGCGGAGTGGTTACGCAGCGGACTGCAAATCCGTTTACCCCGGTTCGATTCCGGGCGAGGCCTCCAAGCCTTTTCAATGGCTTGTCGCCATTTCCCTCGCCAAGTGGACGATCGGTTTGCAACCCGGTTTGCAGAATCAACGCGCCGGCCTCCCGTCATGCAACGACAGTGAATTTTCCACTGTGCGAGAGATTATACCGGCTTGCACAAAGGCTGACCGGCACAAACCGCCCCGCACCCCCGCTCAAGCCCTTGTTTTTGATGATTTGGAGGTTGGGTGGGGGCGCGGGGCTTCTGCGTGGTTCTTTATGCATTCTGCCATTATTCCTACCTCTCCACTCGGATTCCACGCGCCAGTTGACCCACGTCAATGCGCCCGTTGATTAACAGCGCGTAACCTTTTGGCGCGTGGGGAAGTTAACCGGAATCACCCGGAGAAGAGGAGAGGACTGGCCATGCAAACCAAATCGGCAGCCCGCAACATCTTCTTCGGCGGCACGATATTTTTCTTCGTGGTGTTCGTCGGACTTGTGGCGCACAGCTACAGTTACATCGTCAACACCTCGACGCCGCCGTTGAAGGATTCGGTAGTGCGCGGCAAACTGGTGTGGGAGGAAAACGCCTGCATCGACTGCCACACCCTGTTGGGCGAGGGTGCCTATTACGCACCAGAGCTGGGCAATGTGTGGAAGCGCTATCTCGCCAACAACGACAATGATCCCAAGGCGGCCCGCGAGGCCATCATCACCTGGATCAAGTCCATGCCCACCGGCACGGAGGGGCGCCGTCAGATGCCGCACTTCGACCTGACGGACCAGCAGCTGAACGATCTTGTCGACTTCTTCGAATGGACGAGCAAGATCAATACCCAGAACTGGCCGCCCAATCTGGCCGGATGATGGGGGGAGGAACGAAATCATGGTGAAATATCAATCACAGAAGATCGCCCTGGCCTACTTCGCCGTGGCCATGGCCCTGTTCGTCGTTCAGGTGACGATGGGCCTGATCATCGGCTATGTGTATCTCTCGCCGAACACTCTGGCCGAACTGTTGCCCTTCAACATCCTGCGCATGTTGCACACCAACGCGCTCATCGTCTGGCTCATCACCGGCTTCTTCGGCATCGCCTATTACATCATCCCGGAGGAAGCCGAGCGCGAAATCGTCAGCCCGCAACTGGCCTGGTTGCAGCTCATCATCCTTGTGGTGGGCACCCTCGGCGCGGTGCTTACCTACGTCTTCGACTTCGCCCACGGCAACTGGCTGCTTGGCAAGCAGGGGCGCGAGTTCCTTGAGCAACCGCTGTGGGTGAAACTCGGCATC
>JALVRJ010000352.1 GCA_027031305.1 Hyphomicrobiales bacterium
CATCATCCAGCCCACGCCCAGCAGGCCCAGCCGGTCGGTATTGGCCACGAAGCGGTCTATGGCGTCCATGATCATCGCCGGGTCGGTCAGTGGCAGGCTGGACCGCAGCAATCTTTCCACCGCCGCGCGCAACTGCGCGAAGGCCGGGAGCGCCGTGAAGACGGAGGCCAGGATGGCCAGCAGCGGCACCAGCGAAAACAGGGTGGAGAAGCTCAGCGAAGCCGCGTAGTGCTCCAGCTTCGGGTCGAACAGGGCGTGCAGGAAGTCGCGCACGAAGCGCCAGTAAAGCCGCAGCAACCGCCGCAGGCGGGGCTTTTTGCGTCTTGCCGTCATGCCCAAGTGGATATCCCCTTGCGGCGCCGCGGGCAATTGGCGGCCACCGTTTTTCACCGGCGAAGGCCTGGTCCGGCGCGATCTTGGGATGATGTCTCCGGCCCAGGCCGGACCGCTGGAGCTCCTGCATTCAAAAACGCGAATATGTATTGTCGACAAGTCAAGGGTGGAGTAGAACATGCGCCCAGCGGGACAATCGAGGGAAGGGGCAAGAGGGAGAACGCAACCATGGCCCTGGCCAGCGCACCGGACACCTGCCGCGGGCGCTTTTCGCTCGCGCGCGACAGCCTGCAAGCGCCGGAAGTCGACTACCTGGCCCATCTCCGACGCCGTGGTTATCAGCGCTGGCTTCTCTTCCGACAGGCCATCAACCTGCACTATTTCATCGAGAAACGCTGGTTCATCATCGCCATGATCATCGGCGCGGCGCTGCTGCTGGCGCCGACGCCGGAAGGGCTTTCACGAGAGGGGCACGTGGTGCTGGTGATGTCGCTGGTGGCCACCATCCTGTTCGTCACCGAGCCGGTGCCGCTGCCCACCGTGGCGCTGATGATCATCGTCGCCGAGGTAGTGCTGCTGGGCATCGAATCGACGACGGTGGCCAAGAGCCTGATGACCGATTCGGTGCTGTTCATCATGGGCTCGCTCATGCTGGCGGTGTCCATCGTCAAGCAACAACTGGACACGCGCATCGCCTGGGCCATCGTGCGCTTCACCGGCACCCGCACGCTCAACATCGCCTTCGGCATCTCCTTCGTCTCTGGCATCCTCGCCTCCTTCATCGGCGAGCACACGGTGGCGGCGATGATGTTGCCCGTGGGCATCACGCTCATCACGCTCACCTCGCAGGATCCGAAGAAGGTGCGCAACCTCGCCGCCGTGCTGTTGTTCTCCATCTCCTACGGCTGTTCGGTGGCCGGCATCGGCACGCCTTCCGGCGGCGCCCGCAACGCCATCATGATCGACTACTGGCGCCAGTTCTTCTACGATCCGGCCAATCCGGAGACCCACAAGTATCTCATCGATTACGCCAAGTGGATGGCCTATGCCTATCCCATCTTCCTGCTGCAATTGCCCTTCGTCACCCTCATCCTGTTCACCGCCTTCCGGCCGGAATATCCGAAGCTCACCCGCGCCGTGGCGCGGCTGCGCATGAAGGTGCTGGAGCAGGGGCCGCTGAAGCCCGCCGACTGGGTGGCCATCGCGCTGTTCTTCGCCATTCTCTACGGCTGGATCATGATCTCCGGCGAGATCGGCATGGGCACGGTGGCGGTGGCCGGCGCGGCGGCCTTCCTCATCGCCGGGCTGGTGCGCTGGGAGGACATCAACAACAACGTCAACTGGGGCGTGGTTCTGCTCTACGCCGCGGCCATTTCGCTGGGCGTGCAGATGAAGGACACCGGCGCCGCCGCCTGGGTGGCGCAGAAGTTCCTCGACATGCTCTCGCTCCTCAGGCTCAATGAAGGCATGGGCCTGTGGGCCGCCGTGTCCTTGCTCACCACCACCGTCACCAACACCATGAGCAACGGCGCGGCTGTGGCCGTGCTCGGTCCCATCGTGCTCAACCTGGCCAAGGAGGCCGGCGAAAGCCCGCTGCTCATCGGTTTCATCACCGCCATGTCCTCCGCCTTTGCCTATCTCACCGTGGTCGGCACCCCGGCCTGCACCATCGTCTACGCTTCCGGTTATCTGAAGACCACGGACTTCTTGAAGGTCGGCTGGCGCATGGTCATCATGTCCACCATCATCCTGCTGCTGGCGGCGAAATTCTATTGGCCACTGCTGGGCGTATGACCCGCAAGCTGCGCAAGGAGGTGCGCGATGCCCCTGTCCAGACTGCTCAACCGCAATCCCCTCGGCGAAAAGCACGAGCAGGCCGTTCGCAAGCAGGTGGAAAAGCTGCGCGCCGAACGCCGCAAGCGCTTTCGCGTGCTGGTTTCGGTGAAGGACGAGGAAACGCTCTACGTCGTGCGCATGGCCGCGCGGCTGGCCAATTGCCCCACCTGTGACATCGTGCTCTTGTATGTGCGGCCCATAGACCGTTCCGGCTCCATCCACGTGCAACTGGCCCGTCGCAACATCCTCCAGGCCGGCGTGGAGCTTCCCGGCTTGCGCATCCTGCGCGCCGGGCTGGAGGTCTTGCAGGAAGAGCTGGGCCTGAACATCGAGGAATGCGAAACCGCCGCCAGCCAGATGGGCGCCTGGGGCGACCCGGTGGGTGACGCCAAGGTCGCCTACACTTGCCCGGACGGCCGCGAGATCGTGCTCAAGCTGAAGGTTTCGCCGGATATCGCCTCGGGCATTCTCGATCAATACGAGCTTGGCCCCTACAACCTCATCATCATGGGTGAGCCGGTGCGCTGGAAGAAATCCGGCCTGTGGCTGTTGTTCCACCATGTGGTGGCCGAGCGCGTGCTGGCCATGGCCCCGTGTTCGGTGATGATCGCCCGCGACACACTGGATCGCAGGGGCTTCTTCATCTACCTCGACGGCTCCGCCCGCTCCTACAATGGAATGCGCCGCGCCGCCGTGCTCGCCTGCGAGGCCGGCGAACCCATCACACTTTTCGCCGTGGCCCCCACGCAAGACGAGCTGAGGCAGGCCCAGAAGATCGTCGACAAGGGCCGCGAGATCCTGGAGAAGCTGGACATTCCCGTGCGCGCCACCAAGGTGGCCGCGGGCGACGTGGTGAAGAGCATCGTGCAGCAGGGCGCGGATCACCTCGTCATCGCCGTCACCGACCGCGGCCGCACCCGCCTGCAACGCATCTTCTTCGGCTCCATCGCCTCCGAGGTCGCCCGCCTGGCCAGCACCTCGGTGCTGGATGTGCGCCTGAGCGGGTAGGGTTGCTCGTCATGCCGGCGAAAGCCGGCATCTCGTGCGGTGGGCGCCTTGTTGCAGGCGCCATGCGGCAGCCCACTGCCGCAGAGCTGCTCATTTCTTCCGACAAGAACGCTTTAACGCAGT
>JALVRJ010000353.1:0-2199 GCA_027031305.1 Hyphomicrobiales bacterium
TCATGGGGCAGCTCATGAACCTCGCCGCGCCCACCCTCGCCTCCAGCACCGGCGCCTACGCCCTGGTCGGCACCGCCGCGGTTGCCGGCGGCGTGCTCGGCGCGCCGCTTTCCACCGCCCTCATCGTCTTCGAGATGTCGCGCGACTACCGCATGACCATCGCCCTGCTACTGGCCACGTCCATCGCCTCGGTCATCATGCAGATAATGGCCGCGCGCAGCTTCTTCCACTGGCAACTGCAACAGCGCGGCATCGACATTGGTTCCGGCCCGCACCGGCGCATCATGCGCACCATGACGGTGAAGGACTTCCTTATGCCACGCGAGAAGGGCTCCCCGCGCGATGTGCCCGCCCCCTTCGACGAGCGCCCCCTGCTGCACCCGGACGATACGCTGGAAAAGGCCCTGCGCGCCTTCAACCGCGGCAACTTCTCGCGCCTGGCGGTGGTCGACAAGCGTGGCCTGCTGCTCGGCTGGGCCGACTACACCAACGCCCTGGAACGCTTCAACGACGAGCTCATCGCGGCGGAGGAAGAGGAGCACAATTGAGTCTTTCTCCATCCTTCCCCGTCATGTCCCCTCCTCATTCCGGCGAAAGCCGGAACCTCGGCCCACAAACTCACCTACCTGCGCCACGAGCCCCGGCTGCACCGGGGACGGGAAAACTCCCCCTCCCGCTCTCGCCCTGCAAATCACGGACGTGCTACACACATGATGAAGACCTCCCGATTCCAAACCACTGGATGACGACCGAGCCTCATGGCCGACCCCTTCGACATGGATGACATCTGGCAACGGCCGCCCGCCGACTTGGCGCCGCGAGCACCCGCCATGCCGAAACCACCCCTCGACCCGCATGACGAGCCGCCCTATCTCGCCAGCCTCAACCCGGAGCAGCGCGAGGCCGTGCTGACGACGCAAGGCCCCCTGCTGGTGCTCGCCGGCGCCGGCACCGGCAAGACGCGCGCGCTCACCACGCGGCTCGCCCACATCCTCGCCACGCGCCTGGCCTGGCCGGGGCAGATCTTCGCCGTCACCTTCACCAACAAGGCCGCCGCCGAGATGAAGGAGCGCATCCGCGCGCTCATCGGTGACATGGTGGAGGGCATGACGTGGCTCGGCACGTTCCACTCCATTGGCCTGAAATTCCTCCAGCGCCACGCCGAGGCCGTTGGCCTGAAAAGCGGCTTTTCCATCCTCGACGATGACGACCAGCTGCGCCTGCTGAAGCAGGTCATGGCCGCGGCCAACGTGGACGAGAAGCGTTTTCCGGCGCGCCAGATGGCCTCCGTCATCGACGGCTGGAAAAACCGTGGCCTTTTGCCCGCACAGGTGCCGGAGCAGGAAAGCTTCATCGGCCCCGGCGTGAACGCCAAGTCGCTCTATGCCGCCTACCAGCAGCGCCTTGAACAGCTCAACGCCGTGGACTTCGGCGACCTGCTCATCAAGCCGCTGCACCTGCTGCAATCGGACGAGTTTTTGCTGAACGAATACCGACAGCGCTTCCGCTACATCCTGGTGGACGAATACCAGGACACCAACGTCGCCCAATACTTGCTGCTGCGCCTGCTGGCGGGCGAGCACGGCAACATCTGCTGTGTGGGCGACGATGACCAGTCCATCTACGGCTGGCGCGGCGCGCAAGTGGAAAACATCCTGCGTTTCCCGAAGGACTTTCCGCAGGCGAAGGTCATCCGACTGGTGCGCAACTACCGCTCCACCGCCCACATCCTCGGCGCCGCCAACGGACTCATCGCCCACAACCGCGCCCGCCTTGGCAAGGACCTCGTTTCCGAACTGGGCATGGGCGAAAAGGTGCGCGTCCGCCCCTGCCGCGACGACCGCGAGGAAGCCCGACTGATTACCGACGAGCTGGAGGCCATGCAGCGCGCCGGTGAATCCTTCAGCAAAGCGGCCATTCTCGTGCGTGCCTCCTTCCAGATGCGCACGCTGGAAGAACGCCTCATCGAAACCGGCATTCCCTACCGCGTGGTGGGCGGCCCGCGCTTCTACGAGCGCGCCGAGATCCGCGACGCCCTGAGCTACCTCAAGGTGGTGGCCTCGCCTGATCATGATCTCGCCTTCGAGCGCATCATCAATGTCCCGAAGCGCGGCGTCGGCAAGAGCTCGCTTGCGAAGTTGCACGCCTTCGCCCGCAACCGCGGCGTTTCGCTCTACCGCGCGGCGGAGCTGATGGTGC
>JALVRJ010000353.1:2209-3001 GCA_027031305.1 Hyphomicrobiales bacterium
GTGCAGACCACCGAGCTTCCGACGAAGGCCCGCGCCTCCATCCGCCAGTTGCTGGAGATGTTCGCCCGCTGGCGGCGCGAAATGGCGACGCTCAAACCCGACGAGCTGGCGGGCCTCGTGCTGGACGAATCGGGCTACATCGAGATGTGGCGGGCCGAGCGCTCCGTGCAGGCGGAAGCGCGGCTGGAAAACCTCAAGGAGCTGGTGCGCTCCGTGGGCGAGTTCGACACGCTCACCGGTTTCCTGGAGCACGTGGCGCTGGTCATGGAGGCCGATTCCATGGCCGATGACGGCAAGGTAACGCTCATGACCATGCACGCGGCCAAGGGGCTGGAGTTCGACACCGTGTTCCTGCCCGGCTGGGAGGAAGGGCTGTTCCCCAACCAGCGCGCGCTGGACGACGGCGGTTCCGCCGCGCTGGAAGAGGAACGCCGCCTGGCCTACGTGGCGCTCACCCGCGCGAAACGCCACGCCATCATCAGCTTCGCCGCCAGCCGCATGGTCCATGGCATGTGGCAGAACAACCTGCCCAGCCGCTTCCTCGAGGAACTGCCGGCCGAACACGTGGAGGTGGACGAAACCGGCAATGCCTTCTTCGGCTGGGCCATGCGCTCCGGCGGCATGAGGGACACCGGCGGCGACGTGCCGGGCTTCGCCGCCGCCGAAGAAATAACGCCGGTGGTGAGCACACCCGAACCGGCGCGCCGCCCGCCCGGAGACTTCGAGCGCAAGGGCCGGGTGATAAACGCCGATTTCAGCACCAGGCCAGCCCGCCAGCCTCGCCCTCCCCGG
>JALVRJ010000353.1:3011-3298 GCA_027031305.1 Hyphomicrobiales bacterium
ACACCGACAGCCGCGTCGCCGCCGCCCGCCGCCTGCTGGCCGCCAGCGCGCGCAACAACCCGGCCACCATGCGCCCGCGCGTGGCGAAATCCAGCTTCCGCAAAGGTGATCGCGTGCGTCACGCCACCTTCGGCCTCGGCACCGTCATCGCCGCCGAAGGCGACAAGCTCACCATCGCCTTCGACGAGGCCGGCGAAAAACGCATCATGGCCGGCTTCGTGCAAAAGGAAGGCTGAGCGCCCGGTCCAGCCCTTTCACGCCCCCTCACGCGGCCTTCGGCTCATAGC
>JALVRJ010000354.1 GCA_027031305.1 Hyphomicrobiales bacterium
ACTCCGGCATCATCCGCGACCTAGAGCTCAAGGAACGCCCCGCCGCTCCGGCCACCGCGAATGGGGAGGCGCTCGCCAATGCCTGAGCGCGGCGCACACGGCGCGAAGGCGGCTGGCGGACGGGTGTCCCGCCGCGTCGCGTGTTGCCGCCTGCTGATGCTGGCCGGCACGCTGGCCTTGCCGGGCCTTCTTGCCGGATGCTCGGAGGAAAAGGGCCCCGAGCCCATCCGTTACGACCGCGAGGTGTGCGAGATCTGCAACATGATCATCTCCGATCCGCGCTTCGCGGCGCAGATCCGTGATCCCGAAGGCAGGGTGCACAAGTTCGACGACATCGGCGACGCCATTCACTGGATGCATTCGCAAGCCTGGTTCAAGGCCGGAAAGCGGCCAAGGGAGTTCTGGGTGAAGAGCTACCAGGACGGCAAGACCTGGCTGGACGCGCGCAAGGCCTGGTATGTCACGGGCGTCGTCTCGCCCATGGACTATGGTTTCGCCGCGTTGGCGAAAAAACGCTCCGGCGCCATCTCCTACGAGGAAATGGAGCGCCGCGTGCTCGAAAAGGGCCTCTCCTCGCGCTGTACCATGCCCGGGCAGCATTCCGCGAATGGGCATGGCCAGGACAATGAACATCGGCAAACGAGGCAGGGAGGAAAGACACGATGAAGGCCTTGCTGCAAGCCGCGCGGCTGGACATTTCCGAATCCGTCCGCGCTCGCTGGTTCACGCTCTACGCGCTGGTCTTCGGCGGGCTCATCGCCATCCTGTTCATATTCGGCCTCACCGAATCCCGCGTCATGGGCTTCACGGGCCTGTCCCGCACGCTTCTCACCTTCATCCAGCTCACCATGGCCATCCTGCCCATCTTCGTGCTGCTCTCCACCGTGCGTTCGCTGGTCGGCGACCGTGAGGCCGGTGTCTATGAATACATGCTCTCGTTTCCCATCTCGCTTTCGGGCTGGTTCTGGGGGCGCTTCGCGGGGCGTTTCCTCGTGGTCTTCCTGCCCGTTTTCGCGGCCATGCTCATCTCGCTGCTGGCGGGGCTGTTCATGGGCGCGGAGGAAATCCCATGGCGCGATTTTCTCTGGTACTCGGCGCTGCTGTTCTCGCTTTCGCTGTGCTTCCTCGGCATCAGCTTCTTCATCTCTGCGCTCGCCCGCACCTCAGACATCGCCCAGTCGCTGGCCTTCGTCACCTGGCTGCTGCTGCTGATGTTCCTCGACCTCATCCTCCTCGGCCTGCTCATCCAGTTCCAGACGCCGCCGCAGGTGGTGGTGGGGCGGGCGCTGCTCAATCCGCTCGAGGTCTTCCGCATTGGCGCCATGATGCTGTTCGACCCCCAGCTCATCCTGCTGGGCACGGCCGCCTACATCATTCTCGACATGTTCGGCACCACCGGCTTCATGGCCTATGCCCTTCTCTATCCGCTCGCCCTCGGGTTGGCCCTGGCCGGCATCGGGTATTGGGTGTTCAAGCGCACCGACCTGCCGTGAGCGAGATGTGAAAGGGGAGGCGCCAAAGGCCATGAGCGCGGATCTGAAAACCACGTTCGGCTTCGAACAGGTGGACACGGCGGAACGCCGCCGCCGCATCCGCGACCTGTTCGACGCCATCGCCCCCCGCTACGACCTCATGAACGACCTCATGAGCTTCGGCATCCACCGCGTCTGGAAGCGCCGCTTCGTGCGCCGCGTTATGGCCGCGCTGCGCACGGACATGGAAACGGGGGTGGCGGCGGAGGCACTTGCCGAGCCCGTCATCGATCTCGCCGGCGGCACCGGCGACATCGCCCGGCTGCTGCACAAGCGCGGCGCGCGCAACGTCGTGGTCATGGACGCTTCTCCCGCCATGATGCGCGAGGGCAGGGCGCAGCCGGACACGCCGCGCGCGCTGCACTGGGTGGCGGCGGAAGGCGAGCGCCTGCCATTACCCGATGACTCCGTGCGTGCCGTCACCATCTCCTTCGGGCTGCGCAACATGTCCGACCCGGACGCCGCGTTGCGCGAGATCCACCGCATGCTCATGCCCGGCGGCCACTTGTTCTGCCTCGAGTTCTCTCGGCCCCAGTGGTGGCTCAAGCCCTTCTACGATCTCTATTCCTTCTTCGTCATTCCGCGCCTTGGCGCCATGGTGGCCGGCCACCCGCGGGCCTACCGCTATCTGGTGGAAAGCATCCGCCGCTTTCCGGGTCAGAAGGCGCTGACGGAAAAGATCCACGCCGCCGGCTTCGATGATGTTTCGTGGCGCAATCTTTCCTTCGGCATCGCCGCCATTCACCACGCCAGAAAGGGCACGGCGGCATGAGCGGTCTGGCGCAGACGCTGGCGTACGCGCGCGGCGTCCTCGCCTTGTGGTGGATGGCCGCACGTCCGAAAACGCTCACCATCGCCATTTCCCCCGTCATCCTCGGCACCACCCTGGCCTGGCTCAATGCCGGGCGCGTGGACCTGTGGCTGTTCGCCCTCACCCTGGCAGCCGCCGTGCTCATTCAGGCCGGCACCAATCTGCACAACGACGCCGCCGACGAGAAGGCCGACTGCACCGACCGTCTCGGCCCTCCGCGCGTCAGTGCCCGGGGCCTGTTGCCGGCGCAACACGTGCGCCGCGCCGCCTGGGCCTGTTTCGCCACCGCCTTCGTCATCGGTATCTATCTCGTCTGGCGCGGGGGCTGGCCCATTCTGCTCATCGGCCTTGCCTCCATCGCCGCCGGCGTGGCCTATTCCGGCGGGCCGAGGCCCATCTCGCACACCCGCCTCGGTGAGCTGTTCGTCATCGTCTTTTTTGGCCTCGCCGGCGTGGCCGGCACCTACTGGCTGCAAACCCACGCCATTACCGCGCAGGCGCTGCTGGGCGGGCTCGTCGTCGGCCTGCCGGCGGCGGCGGTGTTGCTGGTCAACAACACCCGCGACGTCTTGCAGGACGCCGCCGCCGGGCGTCTGACGCTGGCCATGTGGCTGGGCCGACAGCGCGCGGTTTACGTCTATGCCGCCTTCCTGCTGCTGCCCTACGTGCTGCTGGCCCTGCCAGAGCCTGGCTTCGTCACCCAGCACGGGCGTTTTCCATGGTTGCCCTTTCTCACCGCGCCCTACGCCGCCTGGCTGGTTCTAAACTTCGGCCGAATGCCGCTGCCCCAGTTCAACCTGTTGCTGGTCAACACCGCGAAACTGCAATTCGCCATCAGCGCGCTCACCTGCCTGGCGCTGGTGCAATGAAGGAGAGTTTCATTCGTCATGCCGGCGAAAGCCGGCATCTCGGGCGGGCAACGCATGAGTCCATGGCAC
>JALVRJ010000355.1 GCA_027031305.1 Hyphomicrobiales bacterium
GCATCGCTCCGTTCCGCGCCACAGGATACCATGCCCCTGCTCACACCGCCACCGGCGCCTTGATGTGCGGGTGCGGGTCGTAGCCCGTTATCTCGAAATCCTCGAAACGGAAATCGTCGATGTTCTCCACCTTCCGGCGGATGTTGAGCCGCGGCAACGGACGAGGCTGGCGCGCCAGCTGCGTTCTCGCCTGGTCCAGGTGATTCAGGTAAAGGTGCGCGTCACCCAGCGTGTGGATGAACTCGCCCGCTTGCAGCCCCGTGACGTGCGCCACCATGTGGGTGAGCAGGGCGTAGGAAGCGATGTTGAACGGCACGCCAAGAAAAATGTCGGCGCTGCGCTGATAGAGCTGGCAGGAAAGCTTCCCTTCCGCCACGTAGAACTGGAACAGCAGGTGGCAGGGCGGCAAGGCCATCTTGTCCAGCTCCGCCACGTTCCAGGCCGAAACGATGATCCGCCGCGAATCGGGATTGACGCGGATTTGCTCGATGACTTGCGCGATCTGGTCGACGTGCCCACCGTCGCAGGTGGGCCAGCTGCGCCACTGCTTGCCATAGATGGGCCCCAGATCGCCGTTCTCGTCGGCCCACTCGTCCCAGATGGTCACCTTGCGCTCGTTCAGCCAGCGAATATTGGTGTCCCCCCGCAGGAACCACAGCAATTCGTATATGATGGAGCGAACATGCAGCTTCTTGGTGGTCAGCAGCGGAAAGCCCTGGCCAAGATCGAAACGCATCTGCCAGCCGAATATGCTGAGCGTGCCGGTGCCGGTGCGGTCGTCCTTGCGCACGCCTTCTTCCAGCACCCGCCGCATGAGCGAAAGATATTGCAGCTCCGGATGCTCCAACGCCCCGCGCTCCTCAAACTTGTTCACCGCCCTCGCGGTGCCATTATTGGCCGCGCTCAGGCAAAAAAGCACGGCCGGATGGCGAAACCCGACCATGCGATGGCGTTTCCGAATTCGCCCGGCACGCACCCTCGCGGTGAGAGATTTTCTCTCCCGCGCAGCCTGAAGGGAAGCGGCCGACGAATGCCCGCCTCAGGCCAGCTTGTCCATGGTGCCGGTGGCCTTGGCCAACAGGTAGTAGAAGGTCACGCGCTTCTTCTGGCGATCGCCCTTCATCTGCGCGCACACCTCATCCACGGCCTTGGCCGCCGCGGCGGCGTCCAACCCCAGCTTCTTCACGCAGAACCCCTTGCGCACCCGGTCCAGCTCCGAGGAATCCGAGCAGGACACCAGCGAGGCGTCGCGCGAGCGCAGGGCGATGCCCAGGTATTTCACGATGGCCTCCACCGCGGCCTCGTTCGGGTTCGGGTCATAACGCTTGATGTCGTCGAGATACTTGGCAATGTCGGCCATGATGCCCCTCTCAAGTTGGTTGGTCCCGTTCATTCAGCAGTCTGCATGTGCCCCCGTCGATTCGAGGGACCACGGGAAATCTAGCGACTTTGCCGGCAATTGGCAAAAGCGCCCGATGACGTGCGACGGGAGGCCTCATCCCTGAGCGTCCGTCCCCATCCGGCACCTGGTGCCATTTTTGCCTCGGAGGTCTTCAAAAAGCGTTCCGACTGCCTATCTGCAAGGCAGAGGGCGCGCCTGCGACGCTTTCACATTGCATTCACATTCAATCCGACGAGGGGAAGGAGGAAAGGAAATGCGCATTTATTCTCCCGCATTTGCCTACGGCATGGAAATTCCGATGGAATACACCTGCGAGGGCGAGGATATTTCCCCGCCGCTGGTCTTCGAGGCCATTCCGAGGCAGGCGAAGAGCCTGGCGCTGATCGTTGACGATCCGGACGCGCCCGATCCGGAAAATCCCAAAATGACCTATGTCCACTGGGTGGTGCACAACCTGCCGCCCATGTACGAGCTGGACCCATTGGAGCCCGAATGCCTGCCGAAGGGCGCCAGCGGCACCGACAAGATGCCCGAGGGCGCCGTGGAGGGTTACAACGACTGGAAGAAAATCGGCTACGGCGGCCCCTGCCCGCCCATCGGCAGGCACCGCTATTACTTCAAGCTCTACGCGCTGGATACCGTGCTGCCCGAAAAGCCCATGACCAAGGACGAACTGCTCGAGGCCATGGAAGGGCACGTCCTGGACAAGGCCGAGCACATGGGCACCTATCGCAAGCGCGCCAAGGAAGCGGCCTGAGCAAGGCCGCACGAGCGAAATGATACCAGATTGCGTAAAGACTGACCGGTAAAACCGTCCCGCGCCCCCACCCAAGCCCTTGTTTCTCATGATTTGGGGGCCCAAGTGGGGGCGCGGGGCTTCTGCGTGGCTCTTTATGCATTCTGGTATGAAACGGGCGGTGGCGCCATGTGCGCCACCGCCCTTTCCTCATGCCATGCCGTGCTTTTCCCGTCATTGCGCGCCCAGCCCGCGAACACTCTCCACCAGGGCACTCATAAGGGATATGCTACAATGGGGGTAACGAATCGTTTCGCAACACAAGCACAGCCGAGCCCGAATCACCCATGCGTTTGTCATCGCCCGTGTCACGCACCTTCGTCCTGTTGCTGACTTTGCTCCTGTCCCTGGCCCACGCGCACCCGGCACTGGCCATTCCCATCGACCCCGGCCTCAGTTGCGCCTTCGCCATCACCAACATCGACTTCGGCGCTGTCAACGTGTTCGCGGGCAGCCAATACACCACCGGCACCCTGAGCATCGATTGCAAGAAGGGCAGGGCCTATTCCTGGGTCACCATATGCCCCAACCTCGAATACGGCACCGGCGACGGCAACGCCAACGCCTGGAACCCGCGCCTGATGGCGCACACGACGAATTCGAGCCAGAAGCTGAATTATCAGCTCTACCACCCGGGCCAGGCGAAGATCTGGGGTTCCTATTACTGGTCGCATCCGCCCAGGCCGCCGGTGCTGCAATACCAGCTCAACGGCGCCGGGCAGGGCAGCTGGAACGTCACCATCGACGCCCGCCTGTTTTCCGGCCAGACCACCGCGCTTCCCGGCCAGTATCTTTCCAGTTTCGCCGGCAACGACGTGCGCATCGCCTACAAGTCCGGCAAGTCCAGCAACTGCTCCTTCCCTCTGGACATCGAGAGCCCCTCCTTCAACGTCACGGCCACCGTGGAGGAATTTTGCGACGTCTCGGCCACCGACCTCGATTTCGGCACCGCCGGCCTGCTCGATGCCAACATCGACACCACCGGCACCATCAGCGTGCGCTGCACCACCGGCACCGATTACCGAGTGGGGCTCAACGGCGGCCTGGGCGGATGCGACCAGTAATAG
>JALVRJ010000356.1:0-523 GCA_027031305.1 Hyphomicrobiales bacterium
CCTTCCTCTCCCAGCTTCTTCGCGCACTTGTGCCTGCCCTGGTTCAGCAGCTTGGCGGTGTAGGATTCCTTCGGCGAGGCCTTGGCCCGCCTTTCCAGCTTCTCGATCAAGGCCGCCAGCACGTCCAGCCGCTGTTGCGCGATGATGTCTCGTTCCTTGCTCATCAGGCCGCTTCCTCCACGCCGTCCAGCCGCACCGGCACCCCGTGCTTGGCCATGTAGCGCTTGGCCTCGCCGATGGAGTGGGTGCCGAAATGGAAGATGGAGGCCGCCAGCACGGCGGAAGCGCCACCCTCCTTCACGCCTTCCACCAGGTGCTCCAGCGTTCCCACGCCGCCCGAGGCGATGACCGGCACCGGCACCGCGTTGACGATGGCCCGCGTCAGCTCAAGGTCGAAGCCCTCGCCGGTGCCGTCCCTGTCCATCGAGGTCAGCAGGATTTCACCGGCCCCCAGGGAAACCACCTCTTGCGCGTATTCCACCGCGTCGATGCCCGTGCCCTTGCGGCCGCCGTGGGTGAAGAT
>JALVRJ010000356.1:533-3228 GCA_027031305.1 Hyphomicrobiales bacterium
TGGGTGAAAATCTCCCACTTTCCCAGCGCCACGGAGCGTGCGTCGATGGCGATGACGATGCACTGCGAGCCGAACTTTTCCGCCGCCTCGCGCACGAAATCGCGGTTGAACACAGCCGCTGTGTTGATGGACACCTTGTCCGCCCCGGCCAGCAACAGCTTGCGGATGTCCTCCGTGGTGCGCACGCCGCCGCCCACGGTCAGCGGCATGAAGCACTGCTCGGCCGTTTCCCGCACCACGTCGAGAATGATGCCGCGATTCTCGTGGCTGGCCGTGATGTCCAGGAAGCACAGTTCGTCCGCACCCGCGGCGTCATAGGCCCGGGCGATCTCCACCGGGTCGCCGGCGTCCCTCAGGTTGACGAAGTTGACGCCCTTCACGACGCGGCCATCCTTCACGTCCAGGCAGGGGATAATGCGGGATTTCAGCATGATGGTGACTACCCAATGGGTTTTTCATGTGATCTTCGTGCCAATCACATATATGATGTCGGCAAGAAAAGCGAGGCCACGCGCGCCGGGGCCCACCATGCGACCGCCCGGAACGCCACGGGCGGCGGAGGAAACGCCGATGAAGAAGACCGCTCGTTCGGGAAAGCAGGCGCCCGGCGCCATGGCCGCCGGCAACGTCGATATCGGTGCCGCCACCGAGGGGGTTACCGCCGGTAAGGCTTCCGAAACGCGCTCGCTGCACACCGGCCTGTTTCATTCCCTGTCGTTTCGCCTGTTGTTGCTGACCACGGCGTTCATGCTGCTGGGCATGGTGTCGGTGTTCCTTCTCACCATGGCCAGTTTCCGCGTCACCTGGTTGCAGGACCGCCTGCTCATCGCCGAGGTGGCGGCGCTGGCCGTCATTTCCGCCGGCCCCGACGAGCGCGTGGAACGTCCCATGGAACAGAAGGTGCTGCGCAGCGCCGGGGTGCAGGTCATCGCCGTGCGCGAGGGCAACGCCCGCCGCCTCGTGCTGCAAAGCCGCAAGCCGCCGATGATCCAGGCGCGCCACGACCTGCGCCGCTTGAGCACCTGGCGCTCCGTGCGCGAGGTGCTGGCCACCTTGTGGGCGCGTGGCCAGCGCGAGGTGCTGGTGATCGGCCGGCCGCGCGCGCTCGAGGCCAATTTCATCGAGCTCGCCATGCACGAGAAGGCGCTATATCAGGCGCTGCTGCAACAGGCTGGCGTCATCGGCCGCAACGCCCTGCTGCTGGCCGTGGCTGGTGGCGTCCTGTTGTATCTGGCGCTGCATGTCCTGTTCGTGCGGCCACTGCGTCGTTTGCAGGCGGCCGTGCGGACGTTTGGCGACGATCCGGAGCGGGCCCCGGCCGAGGTCGTTTCCGGGCGCCGTGATGAAATCGGCGACCTCGAGGTGGCGCTGGCGGCGATGCAGTCCCGCGTGCGCGAATCGCTGCGCGAGAAGAGCCGGCTGGCGGCGCTGGGCCTGGCGGTGTCGCGCATCGCCCACGAGCTGCGCAACATGCTTACCGCCGCGCAACTTGTGTCCGATCGCCTTGGCGAACTGAACGACCCCACCGCGCGGCGGTTGGCGCCGAAGTTGGTGCGCAGCATCGACCGCGCCGTTTCCTTCTGCTCGGCCACGCTCAAGTTCGGCCGCCTGCGCGAGCCGGATCCCGCGCGTCGCCGCTTCGCCCTGCGCGAGCTGGTGGCGGATGTCTTCGCCGCCCTGCCGGAGGCGGAAGGCGTTCGTCTCGTCAACGAGGTGCCGGAGGGCCTGCGGATCGACGCCGATCCCGACCAGCTGTTTCGCGCCCTGTTCAACCTGTCGCACAACGCCCTGCGCGCCCTTGCGACCCATGGCGCGGCCAACGCCCACAGCCCGACCATCAGCGTCTCCGCCCGCGCTCTTGACGACGGCGTCGAGATCATCGTCGCCGACAATGGACCTGGCCTGCCCACAAGGGTGACGGAACGCCTGTTCGAACCTTTCGCCCATGGCGCGGCGGCCACGGGTGGCACCGGGCTGGGCCTGGCCATCACCCGCGAAATCGTCGAGGGCCACGGCGGACGAATCGACTATCTCTCGGCCAACCGTCATGCCGCCGGCGCCGTGTTTCGGCTGTTCATTCCCGGCCGTGCGCGCCTGGTCGACGTCACCGACGCCACGGCGCGCCGCTCCGCCTCGTGAAGTCCCGCTCTTGAAACCCGGGCGCGTCGACATATCTTCACGACATTCAAGGCAGGCTTGCGCATTATGCCTCTTGCCTTGCGCGGCGTAATACATTATCCAATGCCGCGTCGGTGCGATGGACCTCGCTCAGAGAGGTTTCCTCCGACGTCTGAAGGGGTCTTCCGACCCCCGTGGTTGGGGCCATAGCTCAGTTGGTAGAGCGCCTGAATGGCATTCAGGAGGTCGGCGGTTCGACTCCGCCTGGCTCCACCATTTTCCTCTCTCCCTCCAGGTTTTTTCATGCCCATGTGGCGCTGGCACGGATCGCGCCGAACACCGTTCAGGAATTCTGGAAGCGGCCGAAGGTTGGGTTGCGGCCTTGTATTTGCGCTCTCATACCAGGTTGCGTAATGTCTGACTGGTGAGACTGCCCCGCGCCCCCACCCAAGCCATTGTTTTTCACAAGGGGCTGTCCTAGATAAATCACTCAATGCCGTTTCACATCATTGAAATCACGAAGATTTCCCAATATCTGAATAGCAAGATTTTTGAGGGGTTGAGAGAAGCGCCAATG
>JALVRJ010000357.1 GCA_027031305.1 Hyphomicrobiales bacterium
CACCAGGTGGCGGTGGTCACCCCCACCACGCTGCTGGCGCGCCAGCACGCGCAGACCTTCGCGGAGCGCTTCGCCGGGTATCCCGTGAAGGTGGCGCATGTCTCGCGTCTGACCCCGCGGAAGGAAATCAACGAGATCAAGCGGGGGCTGAAGGACGGCACCGTCGATATCGTCATTGGCACGCACGCGCTTTTGGGCAAGGACGTGGCTTTCAATGATCTCGGCCTGCTGGTCATCGACGAGGAGCAGCACTTCGGCGTGAAGCACAAGGAGCAGCTGAAGAAGCTGAAGACCGGGGTGCATGTGCTGACGCTTTCCGCCACGCCCATTCCGCGCACGCTGCAGCTGGCGCTTTCCGGCGTGCGCGAGCTTTCGGTCATCGCCACGCCGCCGGTGGACAGGCTGGCGGTGCGCACCTTCCTGTCGCCTTTCGACCCGGTGTCCATCCGCGAGCACCTGCTGCGCGAGCATTACCGCGGCGGGCAGAGCTATTACGTGGTGCCACGCATCGCTGACATCGACCACATCGCCGAGTTCCTGAGCGAACATGTGCCGGAGGTGAAGTTCGCCGTGGCGCACGGGCGCATGAGCGCCACCGAGCTGGACGAGGTCATGACGGCGTTCCAGGAAAAGCAGTTCGACGTGTTGCTGGCCACCACCATCATCGAATCGGGACTGGATATTCCCAACGCCAACACCATGATCGTGCACCGGGCGGACATGTTCGGGCTGGCGCAACTCTATCAGCTGCGCGGGCGCATCGGGCGTTCGAAGGTGCGGGCGTGGTGTTTGCTGACGGTGCCGGCGGACGTGCCGCTGACGCCTTCGGCGAAGAAGCGGCTGGAAGTGTTGATGTCGCTCGATTCGCTAGGCGCCGGATTCCAGCTGGCGAGCCACGACCTGGACATTCGCGGGGCGGGAAATCTGCTGGGAGAGGAGCAAAGCGGGCACATTCGCGAGGTGGGATTCGAACTTTATCAACAGATGCTGGAAGAGGCGGTGGCGAATCTGAGGGGTGGCGACGATTTGTCCACGGGGCGGGAAGAGTTTTCGCCATCGATCAATATCGGAGTATCCGTTCTCATCCCCGAGCATTACGTGCCGGATCTTTCCCTGCGCATGGGGCTATACCGGCGGTTGGCGCAGCTTCAGGATGAGCGGGCGCTGGACGCCTTCGCGGCGGAGTTGGCCGACCGCTTTGGCCCCCTGCCGGAGGAAGTGCGCCACCTGATCGATGTCGTGGGCCTGAAAATGCTGGCGAAACAGGCACATGTGGCCAGCGTGGAGGCGGGCGCGAAGGGAGCGGTATTGCGCTTTCACGGCGACGAATTCCCGGCGCCGGAGGGGCTCATGGCGTGGATCGGAGCGATGAAGGGGGCGGTGAAGTTGCGTCCCGACATGCGGCTGGTGGTGCGTGGCCGCTGGCAGGAGCTGGCCGACCGTGTGCGTGGCGTGAGGCTGGTGCTGAAGAAACTGGCACAATTGGTTGTGCAACCATGAGTTTTGTTTTTAATGGAAATTCAATTGATGGTATTAGTGGCCAGTGAAGGGTTGGTGTCCTGGCATCGGCGGTAATGGCTTGCCCCGGTGGCGGTCGATGAGCAAAATGTGATATGTGCTGTCTGGTGGGGGAACGGGTAGCGAGTAGGCAAGGAGGCGCGATAAGTGAGTGCACGGAAAAAAGCCGATGCAACGTTGATGCCGGATACGGGGTTATCCGGGGAGGATGAACAAAGAACGCCCGCGGAGGTCGCGGGCTACATCGCCGACATGGTGCTGGAATTGCGCAACATGGCGAAACGCAATGAATTTGAGTTTCTGGCCTATTTGCTGGAGATGAGCTTTCAGGAGGCGTTCGACCTATCGCAAAGCAAGAAGAAGTGATGAACCCTCCTTTCGGGCGAGACCGGGGGACAAGGGCCGCGAGGGCCTCTTCCCCGTTTCGGTCAGATGGCTTGAGGGAGGTGTGTTGCAGGTCGGGCGGAGGGGAGTCTGGCGCCGTTCTGGCGCTGGCAGGTCTTTTTTTCTCCTTCATGGCGGCGGCGCAAGGCGCGTTGGCGCAGGATGACGAGGTGCGCCCGATTGCAGTCGTATCCAAGGCGGCGAAGCACGCCTCGGCCGAGGATCCACGGGAAAGTCGCAAGGCGTTGCTCCGGCGCGCCAGGGCCGGCGACGCCGAGGCCATGCTGCGGCTGGGCGATGCCTATGCCGGCGGTGCGCCGGGGCTGAAGAAATCTCTTTCCAAGGCGGCCAGCTGGTATCGCAAGGCGGCGCAGGCGGGTAGCGCGAAGGCGGCACACAGGCTGGCCCTGCTGTTGCTGAAGGGGGGCGAGGGCGTGCGGCGGGCGCCGAAAGTGGCCGCCGCGCTGTTTCTGGCCGCCGCGAAAAAGGGGCATGTTCCCTCCATGCACTGGCTGGCATACATGCTGGAGCGCGGCATCGGCCTGCCGCGTGATGTCGCGGAGGCGCGCAAGTGGTATGAGAAAGCCGCCGAGAAGGGGCACGTGCCGGCGCAGGTGGCGTTGGGCGTCATGGCGCTGACGGGGCAGGGCATGGCGCGCGACTTCGAACGGGCGCGCGACTATTTTTCCATGGCGGCGGAAAAAAGGGACGGCTGGGCGCTCAACAATCTCGGCGCCATGTTCGAGATGGGCTGGGGCGTGCTGAAGGACCGTGAAAAGGCCGTCATCTACTATGAGCTGGCGCGCGAGCGCAACAATCCGGCGGCCGTTCGCAACCTCGTGCGTCTGGGCGAATTGCCGGCGGACGTGCTGCAGGCGGTGCGGCCTTCCGATATCGGAGAGAATGCGGGATCGGCTGGCCCGGCACTGTCCGGGAAAGGGGCCATGGAAGGCAGGGCTGGCGGAGCCGCGGCGGAACCCCCCGCACGTGGCGACGTGGCCGGCGAGGCGGCGCGGCCGGTCAGGAAAAGGGTGAACTTCCGCCCGGCAATGCCCAAGCGCTGATCGATCGCCCCATCCAACACGATGTCGTTATATCAGAAAGAACCACCCACCACCTCGCGCCCCCACTTGGGCCCCCAAATTATGAAAAACAAGGGCTTGGGTGGGGCGCGGGGCGGTTTTATCGGTCAGCCTTTGCGCAACCTGGTATTAACGGTTGGCAAAGGCGAGCGGGCGCATTTTTCCCGTTAACCATGTTTCCCAAGGCGTTCTTTACCCCGGTCCGGACATGATGCGCGCCAGGAGAGCGTTGC
>JALVRJ010000358.1 GCA_027031305.1 Hyphomicrobiales bacterium
CCGCTCGCACGTGGTCATCGAGCCGATGCTGACCGACCAGTGGTTCGTGGACGCTGCGGCGCTGGCTTCGGGCGCGATGCGCGTGGTGGAGCGCGGCGACACGAAATTCTTTCCCGCCAACTGGACAAAGACCTATTTCGAATGGCTGCGCAACATCCAGCCCTGGTGCATCTCGCGCCAGCTGTGGTGGGGGCACCGCATCCCGGCTTGGTATGGCCCCGACGGCAAGGTCTTCGTCGCCGAGACGGAGGAACAGGCGCAGAAACAGGCGGAGAAGCATTATGGCGAGCCGGTGGAATTGCGCCGCGACCCGGATGTGCTGGACACCTGGTTTTCCTCCGCCCTGTGGCCCTTCTCCACGCTGGGCTGGCCGGACGACACGCCGGAACTGAAGCGCTATTACCCCACCTCAGTGCTGATAACGGGCTTCGATATCATCTTCTTCTGGGTGGCGCGGATGATGATGATGGGCCTGCATTTCATGCACGACGTGCCCTTCCGCGACGTCTATATCCACGCCCTGGTGCGCGACGAGCACGGCGCCAAGATGTCCAAGTCCAAGGGCAACGTCATCGACCCATTGGAGCTTATCACCAAATATGGCGCCGACGCGCTGCGCTTCACGCTGGCCATACAAGCCGTCATGGGACGCGACATCCGGCTGTCGGAGGCGCGCGTGCAGGGTTATCGCAACTTCGGCACCAAGCTGTGGAACGCCGTGCGTTTTCTGGAGATGAACGAAGTCGGGCGCTTCGATGCGTTCGACCCGGCCGGCGCGCGGCTGGCGCTGAACCGCTGGATTGTTGGCGAGGCGGTGAAGACCATCCGCGAGGTCACGCGATCGCTGGATGATTACCGCTTCAACGACGCGGCCGCCGCCATCTACCATTTCACCTGGGATGTCTTCTGCGACTGGTATCTGGAGCTCATCAAGCCGGTGCTGAAGGAAGGCGATGCGGCTGCCAGGGAAGAGACGCGCAAGACCGCGGCTTACGTGCGCGACGTCATACTGAAGCTGCTGCATCCGTTCATGCCCTTCATCACCGAGGAGCTGTGGCAGCGCACCGGTGGCGAGGGCTTCCTGATGCTCTCGAGCTGGCCGCAGGCCGACGAGGCACTCATCGATAAGGCCGCGGCGGAAGAGCTGGACTGGGTCATCCGTTTCATCCGCGGGGTGCGCTCTACCCGTGCGGAGATGAACGTGCCCGCCGGCGCGCAAATCCCGGCGGTGTTGGTGAGCGCCGACGAGGAATCGCGCCGCCGCCTGAAGGAATGGAAGACGGAGATCATGCGTCTGGCGCGGCTTTCCGACATCACCCTGGCCGACGAGGTGCCACCGAAGGCGGCGCAGATCGTGCACGGCGAGGCCATCATCGCCCTGCCTCTGGAAGGCGTCATCGATCTCGACGCCGAGATCAGGCGGCTGGAGAAGGAGCTGGCGGCGGCGGAAAAGGAAATGAAATCGTTGCAAGGCCGGTTGGCGAACGAGAACTTCCTCAAGAAGGCCAAGCCGGAGGTGGTGGAACAGACGAAGCAGCGGCTGGAAGAGCTGAAGACCAGGCACGCCAAGCTGGAGGAGGCTCGCGCTCGCCTGGCCGCCATGGCGTAACACTCCCCGGGAATTATTGGCCACCGGGGCCAAGGCGGGCGGGCCTATGCCGTAAGCGCCATCAGCCACAAACCGAGAAGGGCCATTACGGCGCAGAGGGAGAGGAAGCCGCTGATGGCGTAGGCGGCGCGGCCAGGCATGGCGTCCACGTCGAGACCTGCCATGCGCAGGTGTATGTGCGTGTAGCGCCAAGAGGCCATGATGAAAATGGCGATGCTCAGCAGCACCAGCAGGCTGCCCACCAACAGCGCCGTCCATGCCGGCATGGCCGACTTCATGAAGCGCGCCATGGCTAGGCCGCCGGCCAACACCGCCAGCCCCGTCCGCAACCAGGAAAGCCAGGTGCGCTCATTGGCGAGAACGGTCCTGTCCAGCGCCAGTTTCCAGTCGTCCGGTTGCCGGTCGTCATCGTGTTCGTGGACTTGGCTCATGCGTGTTTCGCCGTTTTTTCCTTCGGGGTGAGGATGGTGGGGTGGCGCTCTTCCTCGCGTGGTTCGGGGTAATCCAGCGTGTAGTGCAGTCCGCGGCTTTCCTTGCGGTGCAGGGCGGAGCGGATCATCAGGTCGGCCACCACGGCGATATTGCGCAGCTCCAGCAGGTCGGAGGTGACGCGGAAGTTGCCGTAATATTCGTCGATTTCCCGTTGCAGCAGGTCGATGCGGTGTTTCGCTCTTTGCAGGCGCTTGGTGGTGCGCACGATGCCCACGTAGTCCCACATGAAGCGGCGGATTTCATCCCAGTTGTGCGAGACCACCACCATCTCGTCGGAATCCGTCACCTGGCTTTCGTCCCAGTGGGGCAGGGGAGGCGGTGCGGCGATGCCGCCGATGCGGGCGATGATGTCCTTAGCCGCCGCGTCGCCATAGACGAGGCATTCCAGCAGCGAGTTCGAGGCCATGCGGTTGGCCCCGTGCAGGCCGGTATAGGTGACCTCGCCGATGGCGTAGAGGTTTTCCACGTCGGTGCGCGCGCGCATGTCCACCATCACGCCGCCACAGGTGTAGTGCGCCGCCGGCACCACGGGGATGGGCTCCTTCGTCATGTCGATGCCGTATTGCAGCAGGCGCTTGTAGATGGTGGGGAAGTGCTCGCGGATGAAATCGGCGGGCTTGTGGGAGATGTCCAGCAGCACATAGTCCAGGCCGCGGCGTTTCATCTCGTTGTCGATGGCGCGTGCCACGATGTCGCGCGGGGCGAGCTCGGCCATTTCATGGTATTTCGGCATGAAGCGTTCGCCGTTGGGCAGTCTGAGAATGCCGCCCTCGCCGCGCACAGCTTCCGATATCAGGAAGTTCTTGGCCTCCGGGTGGTAGAGGCAGGTGGGGTGGAACTGTTCGAATTCCATGTTGGCCACGCGGCAGCCCGCGCGCCAGCCCATGGCGACGCCGTCGCCGGTGGCGATGTCGGGGTTGGAGGTATAGAGATAGACCTTGCTGGAGCCGCCGGTGGCCAGCACCACCACTTTCGCGCGGAACAGGTCCACCGTGTCGCGCGTCCTGTCCAGCACATAGGCGCCCACGGCACGGCCGCGCGTGCCGTCGGGCGCGCGCTCGCGGATGACGTCGATGGCGATATGGTGCTCGAAGA
>JALVRJ010000359.1 GCA_027031305.1 Hyphomicrobiales bacterium
TCGTCGCCGGCAACCCGCAGAAATTCGCCCCCTTCGCCGCCGACGCCCGGCAGAAGGTGGGTGCGGAGCTGAACCTCATCGACGAGAACCGCTTCGAATTCTGCTGGATCGTCGATTTCCCCATGTATGAGTGGAACGAGGAGGAGAAGCGCATCGAGTTCTCGCACAATCCCTTCTCCATGCCCCAAGGCGGCATGGAGGCGCTGCAAGAGGCCTGGGAGGCCATCGAGACCGGCGATTACGGCCCGGCCCTGGGCTTGAAGGCCTATCAATACGACATCGTCTGCAACGGCGTGGAGCTGTCCTCCGGCGCCATCCGCAACCACTTGCCGGAGCTGATGAAGCTGGCCTTCCGCATCGCCGGCTACGAGCCGGAGGTGGTGGAGGAGAAGTTTGGTGCGCTGTATCGGGCGTTCCAGTATGGCGCGCCGCCGCACGGCGGCATCGCCCCGGGGCTGGACCGCATGGTCATGCTGCTGGCCGACGAGCCCAACATCCGCGAGGTCGTGCTCTTCCCCATGAACCAGCAGGCCGAGGACCTGCTCATGGGCGCGCCGGCGCCACTCAGCCCCCAGCAATTGCGCGAGCTGCACCTGCGCGTCGTTCTGCCGAAAAGGAAGAAGGAGGAAGACTGACATGGCCACCACCGACGAGGTCATGCCTCCCGAGCAATGCGCCAGCATGGACGATGTGCGGCGCGAGATAGACCGCATCGACGAGCAGATGGTGGAACTGCTGGCCAGGCGCTTTGCCTATGTCGATCGTGCTTGGCAGATCAAGCAGGGCACCCGCGAACACGCCAACGTCCCCTGGCGCGTGCAACAGGTCATCGACAAGGTGCGCGCCCACGCCCGCAACAAGGGGCTGCCGCCCGCACTGGCCGAGGCCCTGTGGCGGCAGATGATCGGCTGGTTCATCCAGTACGAGGCCGAGCGCCTGCATCCCGGCGACGATGACGGCAAGGCCCAGTGAATCCCGCCATGAGCGGCCATTTGCATCTGGCGTGGCGCCCCGCCTTCATGGCACAATGCGCCGGGCTGAGGTGCCGGATCTTGATGGCGACGTTCCCTCGCCCCATGATGGCCTGAACCCCTGGAGGCAGGCGAGATGACCAGTTCGGCGGCCATGACCGGACCCGGGCGCGACCACCGCCCCGCGCCGCGCGCCGCCGCGCGCCCGCTCATTTTCGCCGAGGCCATGGCCGCCGCCCTGTGGGGTTTCGGCGAGGCTGTCTTCTTCTTCATCGTCGCGGACGTCTTCATCACCATGATTGCCGTCCAGGGCCGCCTGCGCGCCGCCCTGGCCGCAGCCCTCATTGCCACGGCGGCCATGCTTCTCGGCGCCTGGCTCATCCATGCCTGGAGCGCGGGCACTTCCCTCAAGGTCGTTTTCGCCTTCCTGGATGTCATTCCCGCCATCTCGCGCGACATGCTCCATCACGCGCTCGCCGACTTGCGGGCGCACGGGGTCTGGACCGTGGCGGCCGGGGTGCTGACCGGCACGCCGCTGAAGGTCTACGCCGCGCTCGCTCCCCACGCCGGTGTTTCCCTGGCCGCCTTGCTGCTCGTCGCCGCGCCGCTGCGCCTGGCCCGCCTGGTGCTCGTCGCGCTGCTCGCGCACGTGGCCGCCAATGTCTCGCGGCGCCTGGTGCCGGGCCTGCATCCCCTGTGGTTGTGGGCCGGGTTCTGGCTGATATCCTATGGCCTGTGGTTCGCCTTCATGCCCGGGTAGGGTACGGTGCAACATCCAACCGGGAGGGATCGATCGTGTCGGATGCAAGCAAGGAAACGGACGTGGTGGCGCTGGCCCAGGCGCTCATCCGCTGTCCCTCCGTCACGCCGGAAGATGCCGGTGCGCAGGAAGTGCTGGCCGTGGCGCTGGAGCAGGTTGGTTTCGATTGCGTCTGGCTGCCCTTTTCCGAGCCCGGCACCCCGGACGTGCAGAACCTTTTCGCCCGCCTCGGCGATGCCGGCCCGCATTTGTGTTTCGCCGGCCACACCGACGTCGTGCCCCCTGGCGATGAAAGCGCCTGGCTGCACCCGCCCTTCACCGCGGTGGTCGACCAGGGCGTGCTCTATGGCCGCGGCGCCTGCGACATGAAGGGTGGCGTGGCCGCTTTCGCCGCCGCCGCCATCGACTGGGCGCGCGACCATGAGCGCGCCGGCCGCCAGCTGCCCGGCTCCATTTCCTTCCTCATCACTGGCGATGAGGAAGGCCCGGCGATCAACGGCACACGCAAGATGCTGCAATGGGTGGCGGACAATGGCCACGTGCCGGATGCCTGCATCGTCGGCGAGCCTTCCTGCGTGCAGGAGCTGGGCGATACCATCAAGAACGGCCGGCGCGGCTCGCTCAATTTCTTCATCGAGTGCGTGGGCGTGCAGGGCCACACGGCCTACCCGGAAAAGGCCATCAACCCGGTGCATCCGCTTGCCCGGCTGGTGTATGAGATGACCGCGCGCCCGCTGGACGAGGGCACGGAATTCTTTCAGCCCTCCACGGTTCAGTTTTCCACCTTCGACGTCGGCAACCCGGCCACCAACGTGATCCCGGAAACCGCGCGCGCCACCTGCAACATCCGCTTCAATACCCATCACACGCCCACCAGCCTGCGCCGCTGGCTGGACGGGCTGATCACCGACATCACGAGGGAAACCGGCGCGCGCTTTTACGTCACCGAGCAGGTCTCCGGCGAGAGCTTCATCACCGAGAGCGGGCCGCTCATCGAGGTCATGCAGCGGGCCGTGCGCGACGAGACGGGGTTGATGCCGGAGCTTTCCACCGGCGGCGGCACGTCGGACGCGCGCTTCATCAAGGATTACTGCCCCGTCGCCGAGTTCGGGCTCGTCAACGAAACCATCCACAAGGTCAACGAGCGCGTGGCGGTGGACGACCTGTGGCGGCTCAAGCGCATCTACCGCCGCATGATCGACCTGTTCTTCGAGCGCATGAGCGCCTGATCCGGCACCCGGCACGCTCCCTCACAGCCCCCGGTAATGCGGCCCGTCGCCGCCTTCCGGCGGCGTCCAGATGATGTTCTGCCCCGGGTCCTTGATCTCGCAAGCCTTGCAGTGCAGGCAGTTCTCCGCCTGGATGCGCAGCACGGGCCGTTTTTCACCCCCCGGCTCTTCCTCTTCGCCGGTCCGCCACTGGTAAACACCCGCCGGACAGAACCGTTGCTC
>JALVRJ010000360.1 GCA_027031305.1 Hyphomicrobiales bacterium
AGCTTGGGTCGGGCGTGGTGGGCATTGTGGACGTGGTGGATGGCAAGGTGGCCATCGTGGTGGGCGCCACCGACGATGTGAAGGATCGTATGGATGCCGTGGCGCTGGTGCGCGCGGCCGCCACCGTGGTCGGTGGCAAGGGAGGCGGTGGACGGCCGGAGCTGGCACAGGCCGGCGGGCCGGATACTTCGAAGGCGGCCGAGGCGCTTTCGGTCATTCGCGAGCAGGTTGCGGCGCAAGTGGGCGAGGGCGTGGGCTGAGCGCATCTGCCCGCGGATGCACAAGGGATATGCCCGTTCCTCCGCTGTCGCCCCGGAATGGCCCGCCGGATGATGGAGGGAAAGGCCATGCGCATTCCCGCCAAGGGTGGCGAAGGTGGACGGGTGCTGGGGTTGATGGAGCTGATCGCCATCGGCGTCGGCGGCATGATCGGTGGCGGCATTTTCTCCATGTTGGGGCTGGCCGTGTCCATCGCCGGGCACGCCGCGCCGCTGGCCTTTCTCATCGGCTCGCTGGTAGCCTTCTTCGCCGGTTATTCCTATATGAAGCTGGCGCTGGCCTTTCCCAGTGACGGCGCCAGCTACATCTACATGCGCCGTGCCTTTCCCGGGCGGCCACAGGTTTCCATCCTGGTCGGCTGGACGGTGGTCATCGGCTATGTCGGCACGCTGGCTCTATATGCCTTCACCTTCGGCGCCTACGGGGCCGACTTGCTGGGCCACTCGGACGATCAAGTGTTGCGCATGGCGCTTTCCGCCGCCGTATTGTTGTTCTTCATGTTCGTGAATCTGCGCAGCGCGAAAACCTCCGGGCATACGGAGGACCTGGTGGTCTATGCCAAGATTCTCATCCTCGCCGTGTTCGCCATAGCCGGATTGCAGACGGTGGACGTGCACCGGATGCAGCCGCTGTTCGACAAGGGCGTGGCCTCGGTGTTCATGGCCGGCGCACTCATCTTCGTGGCCTACGAGGGATTCCAGCTCATCAACAACGCGGTGCAGGAAACGCGCGAGCCGGAAAAGAACATTCCGCGGGGCATTTTTGGCTCCATCGCCATCACGTCCTCCATCTACATCCTGTTGGCCATCGTCGCCATCGGTAACCTGCCGCAAGAGCGCATCATCGCGGCGGAGGAATACGCGCTGGCCGAGGCCGCGCGGCCGGTGCTGGGCGAGGCCGGGGTGGTGCTGGTGGGGGTGGCGGCCCTGCTGGCTACGTCCTCGGCCATCAACGCCACAGTGTTCGGCGCGGCGCGGTTGATGGCGGAAATGGCAGAGGGACGGCACATGCCGGAAGCATTGGCGCGGCGCAACGCGGAGGATGTGCCGTGGCTGGCGGTGGTGGCCATGACCGTGCTGGGGCTGCTGTTCGCCCTGCTGGGCGGGCTGGAGATCATCGCCTCGTTCAGTTCGATGACCTTTCTGCTGGTCTCCATCGCGGTGTCGGTGGCCAACCAGAAACTGAAGGACAAGACACGCTCCAGGCCCGTCATCGTCTTCGCCGGCATCGGGCTCATGAGCATCACGGTGGTATTGCTCCTGGCGCATCTGGCCTCGGACCGGCCCATCGTGCTGGTGCAACTCGCGGGTATATATCTGCTTGCCGCCGTGCCCGCGTGGTTCTATAGCCGGCGATAGGCAACGGGGACTCGCACATGACGTGAGTTGCCGCGCACATTTGATTGCGAAACGGGGATGGGTGCCATGCTTACGCGCCGAACATTTAATCTGTCGCTGTTGATCTCCACCCTGACCGGCTGGCTGCCAAAACGGGGCCAGGCGCGGGCGCCTTATGCGCCTCTGTTCGATTTCTGCATCGCGGGTGGCTATTACCACGGACTGGCGGAGGTGCTGGATGCGTTGCGTCCGGGGGTGCGGCTGGCGCTGGAACGGGAGCCGGACAATCCTCATGACGCCAATGCCGTCGCGGTGCTTTGGCAGGGGCGGCGGGTAGGATATGTTCCGCGCGAAGCCAACCCCGAGGTGGCGCGGATGATGGATCGTGGCGTGCCGGTGCGCGCGGTCGTCGTCGGCACCATTTCGCCGAGGACCGCCAGGGAAATTCCGGAAGGGCTACGCTTCACCGATTTCGTTGCCGGAGATCCCGTCTTGCGGCTGGAGGCGGCGCGAGTGGATGTGTGAGGAGGTCGCTTGCCTCCGAGAGAATCCGCTTGGGCGTGCGGGGACGGGTGGCGGCATGTTGCTTTCCGGATGGCCCGGTCCAAGGGTGATCATCCGCCGGTTGGTGGTGAACTCGTGTTGATGTGAACTCATGGCCCGTGGCAAGCGAACAACGTTGTAGGCGGACTGTCATGGCGATACGGTCGAAGACGCCGAAACACCTCGACCCCGACGCGCCGGTGGTCATTCTCGTCAACCCGCAGCTGGGCGAAAACATCGGCACGGCGGCGCGCGCCATGGCCAACTTCGGCTTGTGGCAACTGCGGCTGGTTGACCCGCGCGACGGCTGGCCCAACGAGCGCGCGCGCAAGGCGGCCTCGGGCGCGGATTTCATCATCGACAATGTGGAGGTGTTCGACACGCTGGAAGAGGCCATTGCCGATCTGCACCATGTCTATGCCACCACGGCGCGCCCGCGCGGCATGACGAAAACGGTCATCACGCCGGAAGAGGCCGGGCGCGACATGCACGCGCGGGTGGGGCAGGGGCAGAAGCTGGGCCTGCTGTTCGGCCGCGAGCGCTGGGGGCTGACGAACGACGAGGTATCATTGGCGGACGTCATCATCACCGCGCCGGTGAACCCGGACTTCGCCTCGCTGAACATCGCCCAGGCCGTGTTGCTGGTGGCCTACGAGTGGTACCGGCACGTGGCCGGCGAAGGCGTGGGCATGGGCACGGCGGAGGCGCCGCCGGTGAAGCCGGGGCTGCAAATGCCGGACACGCGCCCGGCCACGCGCAAGGAGCTCATCGGCCTGTTCGAACACCTGGAGGAGGCTTTGGACGAGGCCGATTATTTCCGCGCCAAGGACATGAAGCCCGTCATCGTGCGGAACCTGCGCAACATGCTGGAGCGGGCGGAGCTTTCCGAACAGGAAGTGCGCACGCTGCGCGGCATCATCCGGGCGCTGTCGGGCCTTCGCAGTCGTCAGCGCCAGAAGGCGCGGGAGGGCGACTGACGGGCGGCAACAGCACGTGCGGGGGCAGGGCGCGGTGGCAGCCGA
>JALVRJ010000361.1:0-1480 GCA_027031305.1 Hyphomicrobiales bacterium
GAACAGTGCGCTCTACCTGGGCGCCGCGGCCTCGTCGCCCAGGTAGAGCGCACTGTTCATGTATTGCCGCAGCCCGTGGGACAAGACCACGCGGATGGCCGCCGCCAGCGGCACGCCCAGCAACATGCCGACGAAGCCGAACAGGTAACCGAAGGCCATGAGCGCGAACATCATCCACACCGGGTGCAGGCCGACGCTGTCGCCAACCAGCTTCGGGGTGAGGAAATTGCCCTCGATGAACTGGCCTGTGGCGTAAATGGCGGCCACCACGAGGACCATCTGCCAGTCGGGCCAGAACTGGGCTAGCGCCATGCCGATGGAAAGCACGCCGCCGACCGTGGCGCCGACATAGGGAATGAAGCTCAGGAGGCCGGAAAGCAGGCCGATGAAAAGGCCGAACTTCAGCCCCACGGCGACCAGCCCAACGGCATAGAACATGCCCTGGATGAGGGCCACCGTGCCCTGGCCGCGGATGAAGCCGGCCATGGCGCGGTCGATGTCGCGCGCGATGGCGCGCAACGTGTCGGCGTGATTGCGCGGCAACCATTGATCAACGGTGGCGACCATGCGGTCCCAATCGTTGAGCATGTAGAACAGCACGATGGGGGTGATGACGACGAGGGCGGCGAGGTTGAACAGGGCGGCGGTGCCGGAGACGAGCGTCTTCAACATGCCGCCCAGCCAGCCGGCGGCGCGGGCCGCCAGCTCGGTGGCTTGCAGATCCTCGCGGGCGGTGGTGCGCTCGATGGCCTCGCGCACCCACTCCGGCGTCAGGCGGTCGAACAGCTCGGCCAGTTTCGCCAGGTGCACGGGCAGGTTCTCGGCGAACAGCCGCGCCTGCTCCACCACCAGCGGCAGCAGCAACAGGAAGATGGCGAGGAACATGCCGAAGCAGGCGAGCAGGATGATGGAGGTGGCCACCACCCGCGGCAGGCCCAGGCCTTCCAGCCGGTCGGCGACGGGATCGAGGAAATAGGCGAGAACGATGCCGGCGATGAAAGGGGTCAGCACCTCGCCCAGCAACCACATGGCGAAGACCACCGTCGCCAGCAGGCCCAGCCAGAAGGTGATTTGCCAGTTCAGGCGCATGGGTGTGCTCCGCGATGCCCGGGGTGACGCGAACGCCTCATGACGCGGGTTGCTCGTTCATGTGGTGCAGCCAGTCGCGCAAGTATTGCGCGCCGGAGGCAAAGGTCAACAGTGCCACCAGGGGCGTCGCCAGCCAGTCGAGCCATATCCTGTCCCAGCCGAAGGAAAGCCACAGCAGCACGGCGCCGATGTAGGCGATCTGGGCGGCGGTGTTGGCCTTGGAAACGGGACGCGGGTGGATGGTGATGGGATTGTCGAGGAACCAGGCCAGCACGACGCCGCCGACAATGAGCACATCGCGGCTGACCACCAGGATGGCCAGCCAGCCCGGCACGTGGCCCATGATGGCGCGGGTGACGAAAAGCGAGACCAGTAGCAGCTTGTCGGCGAG
>JALVRJ010000361.1:1490-3180 GCA_027031305.1 Hyphomicrobiales bacterium
GCCATCCAGAGCGTCGGAGACGCCGGCGAGAACGAATACCAGAAAGGCCGGCAGCATCTGCTGGTTGATCACCAGCCACACCGCCAGCGGCACCATGAGAATGCGGGCGATGGTGATGATGTTGGGAAGATTGACCGGCAGGGTCATGGGCGGTTTCCGTCATGGCGCGGGCCTGCACGATACGAGCAAGGCGGCGCGAACATTGCCAACTCACTTCAATAGGCCCGCAGATACCATTGTCCGCCCGAGCTTTCCAGATACAAACCGGACCGCGCCAGGGCCTGGCGCAGCGCCTGCTGGCGCAGCGTGGTGAGAATGCGGACCACGGCGCGGTTGGCCGAGAGAGCGCGCACGTCCACGCTCTTCACTCCCGGCGTGGTGGCCAGCCGCGCGCGCACGGCCTGCCATTCGCGCAGCGAGACCAGGGGCACGACAACGGTCATGTGGCGGGCGGCGCTGGTGGCGCGGCGCTGGCGCTCGCGCCTGAGCGCCTTCTGGCGCCATTTCTCGTTCATGACCTCGATGAAACGGCGCGCGGCCAGCTCGGCGGCGGCGGCCAGCCCGCCCTCCTTCACCTCGTAGCGCTTGTCGAAGGCCAGCTTGCCGCCGGGCGACTTGCCGGTCATGGCGGCAAGAACGGCGTCGTCCCCGTCGGGGCGGGCGTAGGCGGCAAGCACGTAATCGGTGCCGTAGCGCAGTTGCAGGGCCTGCAGGGCGGCCTTGTCGCCTTGCAGAGCCTCCTGCGCGGTGAGGGTGTTGCGGTCCACCTCGTCGCCAGCGGGCAAGATGAGGGGGACCAGGTCATGCTCGTCGGCCAGCTTGCGCCAGGCGCGCAGCCAAGGGTTGTCCCGCCACAGCACCGGACCATCGTCGGTGATCCACACCGGCACCACCAGCACCGGCCTGGCCTGCGCGGTGACGAAGGAAACGTGGTGATTGCGCAACAGGCGGATGATCTTGCGCGGGGTGAAGCGCACGGCAATGCGGGCGATGTAGCGGTTGGCACCGGTATGCTCGTCGGTGATGGCGAGCGAGGAGAGCATCCGCCCGATGTCGCGGTCGGAGAGCTTCTCCAGCCTTTTCACCGCGCGCTCGCCGGCGAGACGCCGCACGAGGCGGTAAAAGGCCTGACGCTGTGCCTTGAGTATGGCGCGCATCTTCGCCTGCTGGGCGTCCTGCGCGGTTTCGTCCACCGGCACGGCCTCGACGACGAAGACCTTGTGTTCCTTCGCCGCCAGGGGCGAGACGGTGGCCAGCGCCAGCATGGACAGCAGAATCGCCACCAGCGCAAGCATACCAGTGCCGTGCCCGAACGCTGGCGTGGACGCCGTGGAAAACCGCTTGAAACCGTTCAACTTCCGTGCCCCCGTATTCTCCACCGCCGGAAGGCCTCTCGCCCGCCGGCGCCGCCTTGTGCGCAATGGTTCACTTTTTCTTGCATGTGCGCGGCGGCTGTTTCAATACAAACTTGTCTGGAAGACAACAACTTTGCCCGACGCGAAAGGGTAAATGGCGGCGGCGCGACGGGGCGCGCGAACCGGGATCGAGGCGGCATGAGTGACGACAAGGACGACAAGACGGGGCTGACCTACGCGGCCGCGGGCGTGAACATCGACGCCGGCAACGCCTTTGTGGAGGCCATCAAGCCCCTGGTGGCGGCCACGGCGCGGCCGGGGGCGGACACCAACAT
>JALVRJ010000362.1 GCA_027031305.1 Hyphomicrobiales bacterium
CTGGAGCGTGGAAACCTCCGTCTCGCGCGTGCTCACCTCCGTCAACCGCTGGCTCTATGGCCAGGGCGCGGCCGAAACCGGCCACGGGCTGGTCACCACCTTCACCGGCGCGGTGCTGAAGGCCGGCGTGCTGCATGTGTTCCACGTGGGCGATTCGCGCCTGTCGCTCCTTCGCGGCGGCGAGCTGCGCCCGCTCACCCGCCTGCACCGCATCACCATCGGCGACAAGAAGGATTATCTCTCCCGCGCGCTCGGCATCGACGTGGCGGTGCGGGTGGAGCACCGCGAAGTGCCGGTGGAGGCCGGCGACGTGCTGGTGTTCACCACCGACGGCGTGCACGACGTCATCAGGGACGCCGACATCGTGCGCATCATCGAGGAGCATGGCGACGATCTGAACGCGGCGGCGAAGGCTATCTGCGAGGCAGCGCTGAAGGCCGGGTCGGATGACAACGTCACCTGCCAGATCGTACGCATACATGATGCCGGCGAACCGGACGAGCACGCTTGGCACAAGCGCCTGGCGGCGCTTCCCTTTCCCCCACCGCTGGAGCCGGGGCAGGTGCTGGATGGCCTGCACATCGTGCGCGAGCTGCACGCCTCCTCGCGCTCGCAGGTCTATCTCGCGCGCGATGCCGAGACGGACAAGCTGGTGGTGGTGAAAACCCCCTCGCCGAAATACGAGGACGATCCGGCCTACATCGAACACTTCATGCGAGAGGAATGGATCGGCCGGCTCATCAACAGCCCTCACGTGGCCAGGATCATCCCCCGCGAAACGCCGCGCAAGTTCCTCTATTTCTGCATGGAATACATCGAGGGGCCGACGCTGCGGCAGTGGATGAACGACAACCCGAAAACCGGCCTGGCCAAGGTCCGCGACATCGTCCGCCAGATCGTCTCGGGCCTGCGCGCCTTTCATCGCCGCGAGATCATCCACCAGGACCTCAAGCCCGAGAACATCAAGATCGACCGCGACGGCACCGTGAAGCTCATCGACTTCGGCTCCGCCCACGTCGCCTCGCTGGAAGAGCTGAACCTGCCGGAAGAGGATCGCGGCCCGCTGGCCACCGCCGGCTACGTCGCCCCGGAGGCCTTGGCCGGGGCCAGGCCCGACAAGCGCCAGGACATCTACTCGCTCGGAGCCATCGTCTACGAAATGCTCACCGGCCGCCTGCCCTACGGCAGGCCCATGGAAACGGAACGCCAGGTCAGGCGCGCCCAATACCGCTCCGCCCGCCGCTTCAACCCCGAGGTGCCCGTATGGATGGACAAGGCGCTGGAAAAGGCCGTGGCGATACGGCCGGAACAGCGTTACCGGCTCATGAGCGAGTTCCTGCGCGACATCTCGCGCCCCAACCCGAAGTTTGGCGAAACGCGCCAGATGCCCTTGATCGAGCGCGATCCGCTGCGATTCTGGAAGTGGATGGCCTTCATCTCGCTGTTCCTGAATTTCGTCCTGCTCGCCGCCTGGCTCACCTGACGAAGGCGCATGGGGAACATGAACACGCCACGGCTGGCTTCACTTCACCGTCAGGCCAAACACGTTCTGCAGGAAGAACAGCCCGATGAAACAGATGATGCCGGCCGTCACCGGCGTCGTCAGCCACCCCGCGACGATGCGCGCCAGCACGCCCCAGCGAATGCCGGCCAGCCCCTGCAACAGAGAGATGCCGACGATGGCCCCCACCACCGCCTGCGAACTGGAAACCGGCACCAGCGGAATGCGCGGCAGGCCGTGGGCCACGAGCCAGCTTTCCAGCCCCTTCGAGGCGAACAGGAACAGCACGATGGACTGCGCCACCACCGCCACAAGAGCCTTGGAGGCCGAAAGCCGCCCCAGCGTGCCCCCCACCGTCATCATCACCCCGCGCGAATAGGTGATGACCCCGCTGGCGATGGCCACGCCACCCAGCAGCAGCAGCAGGTGCGTGGAATCGATCATCACTCCCCCCAGCTGGATATCCGGCAGCGGCCGGGCGGGAATGAACACCCCCACCACATTGGCGATGTTGTTCGCTCCCAGCGCGTAGGCGCCGAATGCCCCGGCCAGGATCAGGGCATAACGGGTGAGTGCGTCGACGGTCAGCAAGTGCAGCCGCAGCCGGTTGCCCACCGCCCGCATGGCCATGTGGAGGATAACCGCGATGACGCCCGAAAGGAGCGGGCAGATGACCCAGGTGGAGACGATCTCCCCCAGCACGCCGAAGTCCGTCGGCTGTCCGGCGAACAGGTTCCAGCCGACAATGGCGCCGACGATGGCCTGCGAAGTAGAGGCCGGCAACCCGCCACGGATCATCAGCCACACGCTGACGGCCGCCGCCAGCGCCGTCATGAAGGCTCCCGGCAGGGCCGAAATGGCTCCCAGCCTGCCCAGCGTCTGCGAGGCCCCCGCCCCGGAAATGACCGCGCCGAGGATGACGAACACCGAGCAGATGATGGCCGCCGTGCGCCAGCGCACCATGCGCGTGCCCACCGCCGTGCCGAACACGTTGGCGGCGTCGTTCGCGCCCAGCGCCCAGCCCAGGAACAGGCCTGAGCCGAGGAACAGGAAGATGAGGGGATCCATCCGGCCGCTCCCTCTCAGACCAGCCGCTTGATGGCATAGATCGCCAACCGGTCGGCCACGTCCTCCGCCATGTCGGCCACCGCGTCGATCTTCTCCACGAAGTCACGCAGTTGCAGCTTCTGGCACAGGTCCAGGTCTTCCGCCGCGAAGATCTCGCGCTTCAGGGTGGAAGACACCGCGTCCGCCTCTTTCTCGTAGATCTGCACCTTGTGATTGTATGCCGGCACCGCCTGCGGGCTGCGGAAGAACGAGCGCGCCCCCAGCCCCAGCTCGTCCACCGCCTTCACCACCTGGCTGGTCAGCTTGCGGTAGCCGCTGCGGAAACGGCGGGGAATCTCCGGCCGTTCGTTGGCGAAGGCCCACAGGGCGTTTTCCAGCTCGGAAAGCACCTGGTCGGAATTCTCGATCAGGCCCAGCACATCGCCACGCGAGTCCGGAATCAACGTGTGCTCGTAAAGCACCCGCTCGATCTCGCGCCGCAGGTGGTCGTTGGCGGATTCCAGTTCGCTGACGCGCTTCAGGCGTTCCTCGAACTCCTCCACCCAACCTTCCTTCAGGTAGACCCGCACCGCCAGCCGGAAGATCACCGCCGACTCGGTGAGA
>JALVRJ010000363.1:0-1935 GCA_027031305.1 Hyphomicrobiales bacterium
CTCGCCCACCGCCAGCCCGCCGATGGCATAGCCGTGAAAGCCGATTTCCAGCAGGCCCTTCACCGATTCCTCGCGCAGATGCGGTTCCACGCCGCCCTGCACGATGCCGAAGATGGCCCGGCCCTTCGTGTCGCCGAAGGCCTCCCTGCAACGCGCCGCCCAGCGCAAGGCACGGCGCATTGCCTCGGCCTGTTCCTTCACCGTGGCAGGCAGCGAGACGACTTCGTCGAGCTGCATCCGAATGTCGGAATCGAGCAGGGCCTGGATTTCCATGGCACGCTCCGGCGACAGGAAGTGTTCCGAACCGTCCAGATGCGAGCGGAAGCGCACGCCCTCTTCGGTCACCTCGCGGAGGCCGGAGAGCGACATGACCTGAAAGCCGCCCGAATCGGTGAGAATCGGCCCGTCCCAGCGCATGAATGCGTGCAGGCTGCCGAACAGGTCGTGAATGCGTTCGGCGGTGGGGCGCAGCATGAGGTGATAGGTGTTGCCGAGGATGATGTCGGCGCCGGCGGTGCGCACGTCATGCGGCCAAATGCCCTTGACGGTGCCCTGCGTGCCGACGGGCATGAAGGCGGGCGTGCGGACGCGGCCGCGCGGCAGGGTGATCTCGCCGCGCCGGGCCTTGCCGTCGGTGGCCAGGAGCCGAAATGTGAAATCTTCCGCCACGGCCCGCCCCGGCCCACTAGCAGGCGGGCATGTCGTAGATGGGGAAGCGGCCGGTCAGCTCCATGACCTCACGCTTCACCTTCTCCTCCACCGCGGCGTTGCCCTCCGCGCCGTTCTCGGACAGGCCGCGCAGCACCTCCAGGATCAGTTCGCCGGTGCGGCGGAACTCGTCCGGGCCGAAGCCGCGCGTGGTGGCGGCCGGCGCGCCGAGGCGGATGCCGGAGGTGACGAAGGGCTTTTCCGGATCGTTGGGAATGGCGTTCTTGTTGCAGGTGATGTTGGCGCGGCCCAGCGCGGCTTCCGCCGCCTTGCCCGTCAGCCCCATGGGGCGCAGGTCGATGAGCAACAGATGGGTGTCGGTGCCGTCGGTGATGACGCGCAGACCGCCTTCCTTCAGGGTCTCGCCCAGCACCTTCGCGTTTTCCACCACCTGCGCGGCATAGGCCGCGAACTCGGGGCGCAGGGCCTCGCCGAAGGCCACCGCCTTGGCGGCGATGACGTGCATCAGCGGGCCGCCCTGAAGCCCGGGGAACAGCGCCGAGTTGATCTTCTTGGCCAGCGCCTCGTCGTTGGTCAGCACCATGCCGCCGCGCGGGCCGCGCAGCGTCTTGTGGGTGGTGGTGGTGACCACGTGGGCGTATTCGAGCGGGTTGGGGTGCGCGCCACCGGCCACGAGGCCGGCGAAATGCGCCATGTCCACCATGAAGATGGCGCCGACCTCGTCGGCGATCTGGCGGAAGCGGGCGAAGTCGATGATGCGCGGATAGGCCGACCCGCCGGCGATGATGAGCTTCGGCTTGTGCTCGCGCGCCAGTTGCGCCACGGCGTCGTAGTCGATGCGTTCGGTTTCCGGGTGCAGGCCGTAAGTGACGGCGTTGAACCACTTGCCGGACATGCTCACCTTGGCGCCGTGGGTGAGGTGGCCGCCGGCGGAAAGGTCCATGCCCATGAAGGTGTCGCCGGGCTTGAGCAGCGCCAGGAACACGGTCTGGTTGGCCTGGGCGCCGGAATGGGGCTGCACGTTGGCGAATTCGGCGCCGAACAGTTTCTTCGCGCGCTCGATGGCCAGCTCCTCGGCGACGTCGACGTATTGGCAGCCACCGTAATAGCGCCGGTTGGGATAGCCCTCCGCATACTTGTTGGTCATGACCGATCCCTGGGCCTGCATGACGGCGCGGGAGACGATATTTTCCGAGGCGATGAGCTCGATTTCGTGCTGCTGGCGCATGAGCTCGTGCGCGACGGCGCTCATGACCTCGGCGTCGG
>JALVRJ010000363.1:1945-9507 GCA_027031305.1 Hyphomicrobiales bacterium
ACAATCGGAACGCGGAGGAAGCGAATTTCATGCCCCGGGATGGCTCCATGGCCCTTCGCGCGCGGACGAGGCGGCCGTGATCCTCCGCCTCCGTCTCACCTGGCCGGGGCGGTGGGCAGCTCCGGCGCGGCGTTGCCGCCAGGCAACTTGGGCAGCACGGGCGTGCCGGGCTGCTGTTGAGACTGGGCGGGGGCGGTATCGAACACCGACTTCGGCCTGTTCTGGCGCACGGAAAGGACGGTGAGCGAAATGGACGTGATGAAAAAGGCCGTGGCCAGGATGGCGGTGGCGCGGGTGAGCGCGTTGGCCGCGCCACGGGCGGAGAACAGGTTGCCGGAACCGGAGCCGCCGATGCCCAGCGCCCCGCCCTCGGAGCGCTGCAAGAGGATGACGCCGATGAGGGCGATGGTGACGATGAGATGAATGGCCAGCAATACCGCTTCCATGACGATGCCTTCTCCAGTTCCGCCGCTTTCGCTTCCGCTTCAGCCCCGCCCGCCCGGGGGGCAACGCGAGATTCCGGCTTGCGCCGGAACGGCAAGTTTCGCTTCGCGCCTTCCGTAGCGCCATTGCGCCCAGCGGGCAAGTGGCGCGGGATGGCGCCTTACAGATAGGCCTCGATGATGCCGAAGAAATCGGCCGCCTTCAACGAGGCGCCGCCTACCAGCGCGCCGTCGACGTTGGGCACGCTCATGAGCTCGTGTGCGTTGTTCGGCTTCACCGAGCCGCCATACTGGATGCGCACGCGCGCCGCCTCTTCCTCGCCGCCCACCCTGGCCGCCAGCTCCTTGCGGATGTGGGCGTGGGCCTCGGCCACCTCGTCGGTGGTCGGCGTCAGCCCGGTGCCGATGGCCCACACGGGCTCGTAGGCGATGACCGTGTTGGCGGCGTTGGCGCCCTCGGGCAGCGAACCGGCGATCTGGCGGGAGAGCACGTCCAGCGTCTTGCCCGCCTTGCGCTCGTCGATGGTCTCGCCGATGCAGACGATGGACACGAGCCCGGCGCGGTGGGCCGCGGCGGCCTTCCTTTTCACGATCTCGTCGGTTTCGCCATGGTCGGTGCGGCGCTCGGAATGGCCGACGATGACCGCCGTGCAGCCGAGGTCGGCAAGCATTTCCGCCGCGATGTCACCGGTGTGGGCGCCGCTTCGTTCCCAGTGGCAGTCCTGGCCACCCAGGGCGATGGTGGAATCGCCCAGCACCCCGGCCATGGGATGGATGAGCGTGAACGGCGGGCAGAGCATGACGTCGCAGCGCGGGTTGGCGCCCTGTAGCTTCTTCATCAGCGCCCTGGCCTCGTCAAGCGAAGCGAGCGTGCCGTTCATCTTCCAGTTGCCGGCCACCAGCGGTGGAAAGTCGTGTGCAGGCATGTCCGATCGTTCCCTCGTGTTGCTGTTCATGGCGAACGCGCCGCGGAGAACCGAAACGCCTCCGGGCGGTTTCAGGCGGACTGATAGCAGCCGGGGGGCGGGTTGAGAAGTGCTTGAACGAGGCGGACAAGCGCGTAATATGCGCGCCAAACGCGCCGAAGAGGCGCGATTCATTTGCGAGACGTGCGCGACAACACCGGAAACCCGACACATGCTTACCTCCCTGCGCGAGAAATCAGGCGGCATCCTGGCCAAGATCTTCATGGGCCTGCTGGCCATGAGCTTCGCCATATGGGGTATCTCGGACGTTTTCCGCGTGAAGCCGGAAGACACGCTGATTACCGCCGGGGAAACCACCATTCCGGTGCGCGCCTTCACGGAGCGCTTCCGCTCGACCCTGCAACAGATCGCGCAGCGCACCGGCCGCGGCATCAGCCCGGACGAGGCACGCGAGATGGGCATCGACCGGCAGATCCTGGTGCAGCTCATCCGCGAGGCGGTGCTGAAGGAGGCGGTGCACCGGCTGGGGCTGTCATTGTCGGACGATTTCATCGCCCAACGCATCAAGTCGTTGCCGCAGTTCGCCGGGCCGGATGGCCGCTTCGATCCTGAAAAACTGCGCCGGGCGCTGTTCAACGCCGGATTGAGCGAGAGGCAATTCCTGGCCGAGGAGCGCACGGCGCTGTTGGGCAATGGCGTGATGGCGGCGGTGACGGCGGACGTGGTGGCGCCGAAGGTGCTGGTGGAGCAGGTGCACGCTTATCGCAACGCGGCGCGCGACGCCGATTATGTGGTGATCATGGCCAACGAGGCAGCCATCCCCGAGCCGGACGTGGCGACGTTGAAGAAATATTACGAGGAGCACAAGCAGCGCTTCACCGCGCCCGAGCGGCGGGTCATCCGCGTGTTGGCGGTGGAGCCGGCGCAGCTGCTGGACAAGGCCAAGGTGAGCGAAGACGACCTGCGCCGCCTCTACGAGGCGCGCAAGGAGAGCTTCAACGTGCCGGAGCGGCGCACGGTGGAGCAGCTGCGCTTCGATAACGAGGAAGAGGCGAAGAAGGCGCTTAAGGCGCTCAGGTCCGGCACGAAGACGTGGGAACAGTTGCTGGCGGAAAAGAAGCTGAAGCCGGAGGACGTGCGCCTTGGCCCCTTCGACCGCAAGGGATTTCCGGACGAAAGGCTGGCCGAGGCCGTTTTCTCCGTCGGGGAAGGCGAGGTTGTCGGCCCGGTGAAGACGCCGCTGGGGGTGTTTCTCGCGCGCGTGGCGAAGGTGGAGCCGGGACGGAAGAAGACCTTCGAACAGGTGCGCGGCGAGCTGGAAAGGCTCCTGAAGCTGGAAAAGGCGCGCGACCTGGCGGCCGAGTTGTATGACAAGATCGAGGAGGCGCGGGCCTCCGGCATGGGACTGGCCGACGTCGCCGCGGCGCAGGGGCTGAAGCTGGTCACCACCGCGCCGGTGACGCGCGGCGGCACGGACGAGGCCGGCAAGCCGGTGGCGGTGCCCGGTGGACAGGCGGTGCTGACCGAGGCGTTCCGCGCCGAGCCGGGCATGGACAACGACGTGGTGCAACTGCCGGGTGACGGTTATGCCTGGTTCGAGGTGGAGAAAGTCATTCCGGCCGGTCCGCGCCCGTTCGACAAGGCGCGAAAGGACGTGGCAGAGGCGTGGAAGGCCGAAGCGCTGGCCGCCAGCCTGCGGCGCAAGGCGGAGGAACTGCGCCAAAAGGCCGAGAATGGCACGCCGCTGGCGAAGATCGCGGAAGAGCTGGGCACGACGGTGAAGACCATCGAGAAGGTGAAGCGCACCGAGGCGCGGCCCGATTTCCCCAACGAGGCGGTGGCGGCGCTGTTCGCGGCCAAGCCGGGCACGTTGGCGGTGGCCATTTCCCGCGATGGGCGCAAGGCCTGGCTGATGAAGGTGAAGAAGCGGCCGCTGGAAAAGCTCGATCCAGCCTCTTCCGAGGCCAAGGCGCTGCGCGTGGTGCTGAGCCGTGGCATCGCCGCCGACCTCGGCGCGCAGTTCATCGCCGCGCTGCAACAGGCCTATGACGTGAAGATCAACATGGACCTCTGGCGCAGGGCCAGCGGCGCGCAATAGGAAGTCGCCTGCCCCGCCGCTGGCCTTTGTTCTTTACCACGGCGGTGCGCCGGGGGCACCGCTCGGCAGGCCCGAAGCCGGCCAATCGATGAATCCTTGCTTTGCGGACGCCATGTTCATTCCCGACATCACATACGAAGAGTTCGCCGAGACTTACGCGGCCGGCCGGCCGCAGGTGCTGGCCACGCGCCTGGTGGCCGACCTTGAAACACCCGTTTCGGCGCTGATGAAGCTCAAGCCCGGGGCGCAGCACATCTTCCTGCTGGAGTCGGTGGAAGGCGGCGCGGTGCGCGGTCGCTATTCTCTCATAGGGCTGAATCCGGACGTGGTGTGGAAGGTGGAACGGGGGCGCGCCTTCTTCAATCGCAAGGCCCTGCAAGACGTCTCCGGCCCGTTCGAGGCGGATACGCGCCCGCCGCTGGAATCGCTTCGCGCCTTCATAAACGAAAGCCGCATCGACCTGCCCCGTTCCCTGCCGCCCATGGCGGCGGGCGTGTTCGGCTACATGGGCTATGACATGGTGCGTTACATGGAGCGCCTGCCAGACGAAAACCCCGATCCGTTGGGCCTGCCGGAAGCATTGATGATCCGCCCCACCATCATGGTCATCTTCGATTCGGTGGCGGACGAGATGGTCATCGTCACGCCGGCTCGGCCAGAGCCGGGTGTTTCCGCCGAAACGGCGTTCAGGCGGGCGCAAGGGCGGCTGGAGGAGGTGATCGCGAAGCTTTCCGGCCCCATCGACCCGGCGCTGTTGCGCAATCCGGCGGAGGAGATCCCGCTTTCCCCGCCGGTGTCCAACACGCCGCCGGAGCGCTACATGGAAATGGTGGCGCGGGCGAAGGAATACATATGCGCCGGCGATATCTTCCAGGTGGTGCTGTCGCAGCGCTTCGAGACGGACTTCCCCCTGCCCCCGCTGGCGCTCTACCGGGCGCTCAGGCGCACCAACCCCTCGCCCTACCTCTACTATCTCGACTATGGCGACTTCGCCATCGCCGGCTCCAGCCCGGAAATCCTGGTGCGGGTGCGTGATGGCAAGGTAACCATCCGGCCCATCGCGGGCACCCGGCGGCGGGGGCGCACACCGGAGGAAGACAAGGCGCTGGAGGAGGAGCTGCTGTCCGACCCGAAGGAGCTGGCCGAGCACCTGATGCTGCTGGACCTGGGGCGCAACGACGTGGGCCGGGTGGCGGAGATCGGCTCGGTGGAGGTGACGGAGCGCTTCGTGATCGAGCGCTACAGCCAGGTGATGCACATCGTCTCGAACGTGGAAGGGCGCCTGCGCGAGGACAAGGACGCGCTGGACGCGCTCATCGCCGGATTTCCCGCCGGCACCGTCTCCGGCGCGCCGAAGGTGCGGGCGATGGAGATCATCGACGAGCTGGAACTTTCGCGGCGCGGCATCTATGCCGGTTGCGTGGGCTATTTCTCGGCCGCCGGCGAGATGGATTCGGCCATCGTGCTGCGCACCGCCATCGTCAGGGACGGGCGCATGTTCGTGCAGGCGGGCGCCGGTGTGGTGGCCGATTCCGTGCCGCGGCTGGAGCAGAAGGAATGCGAGAACAAGGCCCGCGCGCTGTTCCGCGCGGCTGAAGAGGCCGCGCGCTTCGCCGGCAACGGGAGGAAGGGGCAATGATCCTGCTGCTGGACAACTACGACAGCTTCACTTTCAACCTGCTGCACTATATCGGCGAGGTGGGGCTGGAAATGGGGCGGGCGCTGGACATCGCCGTGCACCGCAACGATGCCATCACGGTGGACGAGGCGCTGGCCATGAAGCCGCAGGCCATCGTCATTTCGCCCGGCCCGTGCACGCCCTCGGAAGCCGGCATTTCCGTCGATCTGGTGTGCGCGGCCGCCGAGCATCAAATCCCGCTGCTGGGCGTGTGCCTGGGGCACCAGAGCATCGGCCAGGCCTTTGGCGGCAAGGTCATCCGCGCGCCGGAGCTGATGCACGGCAAGACGGATGCCATCCACCACATCGGCGAGGGCATCTTCCGCGGCCTGCCGCAGCCGTTCACGGCAACGCGCTATCATTCGCTCATCGTGGAGGAGGAGACGCTGCCCGCCGAGTTGGAGGTGACGGCGCGCACGGCAAAGGAGAAGGGCGCGCTGATCATGGGGATGCAGCACAAGGAGCTGCCCATTTTCGGCGTGCAGTTCCACCCCGAGAGCATCGCCACCGAATGTGGTCATGCGTTGCTGAAGAACTTCCTCATCCGCGCACGTGTGCTGGCCGAGACGGCGTGATCATCCACCTTTTTTCCACTTGAGCCCTCCCTGCTTGCGAATGGCCACATTCGCGCGCAACAATGGCGCGCACGGGAGGAACTCATGAGCACGCGAGATGATTTTTCGGCACTTAACGGTGCACAGGCCGTGGAATTTGACGTGACGCACCGGCTGGACGGGGAGTTGTTCAGCGAGAACCATGACATGCGCGAACAGCTGGAGTTGTTGCGCAAGCGGCTGCTGGACCTGACCAATCGCAACCGTCTGCTGAACTTTCGCCATACGCGGCGTGGTGCCCTGCGGGTGGTGGACGAGCCGCCAGACGTGGTTTTTTCGGCGCTGCTGGACGGCAAGGCGTTCGAATTCGCCGCCGTGCCGGAGCCACGCCGGCGCGAACTGGAAGACTACTGGCGGGCGCGCGGCCGGGAGTTCGTGGATGAAGCAGGCGCCCCCCTGCCCCCGGAAAGGCCAGCGGCGGGTGACTGGGCGCGGCACCTCGGCATCCATGCGGAATGGGAGGCGCCGGCGCCGGTGGCGGAGGAAGAGACGCCGCGCAAGCACCGCGACCGCAAGCTGCAAACCCTGCTCTATGCGGACGAGATGACCGCCAGTCTGCGCCACATCGCGCGGCAGGCGCGCACGGCGCGCGAGGAAATGGGCGTCAACCTGTTGCATCTGGCCATCGGCTTTCTGGAATGGCGCGAGGCGGACGCCAGCCGCAAGCCGATGCTGGCGCCGCTGATGCTGGTGCCGGTGGAGCTGAAGCGCGAGCGCCTGCCGGGGCGGGAGCGCTTTTCCATCGTCTGGTCGGGCGACGACCTGCAACCGAACCTGACGCTGCTGCAACGCATGGAGCAGGATTTTGGCCTCATCCTGCCGCAGCCGGTGACGGAAGACGGCGAGTGGATGGCGCCGGAGGCCTATCTCGCGCGGGTGGCCGAGGCCATCGCCGATTTTCCGCAGTGGCGGGTGCGGCGGTTCATGACGCTGTCGCTGTTCCAGTTCGGCACCCTGTTGCTCTATCGCGACCTCGACCCGGAAAGCTGGCCGGGAAACACCCTGCTGCGCCACGGGCTTTTGCGCAAGATCCTGCGTCAGGACGAGCCGGAAGAGCGCGTCTTGCCGGAAACAGCGCCGGAGACGGTGGACGTGGAACTGGAGCTGGTGGACCTGGCGGACAGCTCGCAGGCACAGGCGATCGACGCGGCGCTTTCCGGGCGCAATCTCATCATCGAGGGGCCGCCCGGCACCGGCAAGTCGCAGACCATCACCAATCTCGTCGCCGCCTTTCTGGCGCGCGGCAAGAGGGTGCTGTTCGTGTCGGAAAAGATGGCGGCGCTGGAAGTGGTGAAGCACCGGCTCGACCGGCTGGGGCTGGGCGACTTCTGCCTCGACCTGCACAGCCATCGCCAGCAGAAACGGGCGGTGCTGGAGCGCATCGGGAAGCGGCTGGCGGCGCACACGGGCGATGCCAAGCGCACGGCGCGGATGCTGGAGAGGACAACTGAACAACTGAAGACGCGGCGGGCGGAGCTGGAGGCCTATCTCGACCTGTTGCGGCTGAAGCCGGGACGGCTGGAAAGGGATGCGAGCGAGATCTTCATCGAGGCGGGAAGGCTGCGCCATGAATTGTACGGCAAGGGCTTCGACGAACGCTTGACGATGCGGCTGCTGGAGGAATGCGCGCCGCAGGATTCGTTCGCCATCACGCCGGTGCAATTCACGCAGACGCGGCACATGCTGGACGTCTTTCATGGCGTATTGCAACATCTGCTGGCCAGCGGCACCAGCCCGGCGCGGCATCCGTGGCGTGGGGTGAGCGCCATGGCGGTGGCGGAATACGAGGTGCCGGTCTTGCTG
>JALVRJ010000364.1:0-2084 GCA_027031305.1 Hyphomicrobiales bacterium
CGCCAGCTGGCCCGACGAACGAATCATCGACGGCACGCTGGCCGACATCGCGGACAAGGTGCGCCGGGCCGGAATCACCCGCACCGCCCTCGTCCTCGTCGGCCCCGTGCTGGCGACGACGGCGGATGTGGAACGGCCCAACGCGCGCTCCGGCCTCTACGACCCCGCCCACCGCCACCTGCTGCGCCCCGGCAAGAAGCCCTGAGCCGGAAGAAATGCGCATGACTCGCCACGTTCCTCCCCACCGATGGCGTCACCCCAGCGGGTGCATGATCAACACCATGGTGGCGTGCGCCGGTTCGTCGCCGACGTTGCGCAGCACATGCGGCAGGTCGCCGCGGTAGCGCAGGGATTCGCCGGCCTTGACCACGCGCGTTTCCTCGCCGCTCGTCACCTCGATGACACCTCGCAGGACATGCAGGTGCTCGGTGCACCCCGGCTGATGCGGCTCGCTGGCCAGCGCTCCGCCAGGTTCTGCATGAAAATCATACCACTGTACGTGCTCCACCAGCTCCAAAGCGCCGATGATGAACAATCGACACTTGCCGTCCTCGGAGAACAGCACCGGGATATCCGCCCGACGCTGATGCTGGATGATGGCGGGGCGCTCCGCCGCTCGCGCCAACAGTTGTTCTGGTGACACCCCCAGCGCGCCAGCCAGCTTCAGCACCGTGGCGATGGTGGGATTCGTCTCGTTGCGTTCGATCTGCGAGATGATGGACTTCGCCACCCCCGAAACCTGCGACAAATCCCCCAACGACATCGCCCGGGCCTTGCGCAGCCGCTGCACGGCGCTGCCCAGGGCCGCCGGTGGCGCCTCCGCCCGCTTGCGTCCACGCCCGGCCCTCACGCTCACGCCCCCGCCTCCTTCAACGCACCCTCCAGGTCACGCTTCAGGTCGTCCACGTGCTCCAATCCCACCGAGAGCCGCACCAGCCCTTCCGTGACGCCTTGCGCGGCGCGCTCCTCTTCCGTCAGAGCCGAATGCGTGGTACTGGCCGGATGCGTGACGAGGCTCTTCGCGTCTCCCAGGTTATTGGAAATATCAATGAGTTGCAGCGCGTTCATGAATCGGAACACGAACTCCCTATCATCTACCAGCAGGAAACTCAGTAACGACCCGCCCGCCTTCATCTGCCGACACGCCAAGTCGTGCTGCGGGTGCGAGGCGAGGCCCGGATACAACACCCTGCCCGGCCCCAGCCGCTCCTCCAGGAACTCCGCCAGCACCCGCGCCGTCTCGCTCATGCGCATCACCCGAAGGGAGAGGGTTTCCAGCCCCTTCAGCTGCACCCAGGCATTGAAGGGCGAGAGCGCCGGGCCGGTGTGGCGCAGGAAGAATTGCAGTTCCTTGGTGATGAACTCCTCCCCGCCCAGCACCGCGCCGCCGAGTGTCCGCCCCTGCCCGTCGAAATGCTTGGTGGTGGAGTAAATCACCATGTCCGCCCCCAGTTGCAGCGGCTTTTGCAGGATCGGCGTGGCGAACACGTTGTCCACCACCAGCCGCGCACCCGCATCGTGCGCCACCTCGGCCACGGCGGCGATGTCGCACAGCGCCAGCGTCGGGTTGGCCGGAGTTTCGAGGAAGAACAATTCCGTTTCCGAACGCACGGCGCCGCGCCAGGCGTCGATGTCCGCGCCATCCACCAACGTGTGCGAAATAGCGAACCGGGAGAGGATTTTCGTGATCACCTGGTGACACGACCCGAACAACTGCCGTGCCGCCACCACGTGATCGCCGGCCTCGAGCTGACAGGCCAGGGCCGAGAACATGGCCGACATGCCCGACGCCGTGGCCATGCACGCCTCCGCCCCCTCCAGTGCGGCGAGGCGTTCCTCGAACATGCGCACCGTGGGGTTGGCGTAGCGAGAATAGACGTACCCTTCCGCCTCGCCGGCAAAACGTGCCGCCGCCTCTTCCGCCGTGTCATAAACATATCCGGAGGTCAGGAACAGCGCCTCGGAAGTTTCCCCATAAGGCGAACGCTCCAGGCCGGAGCGCACCGCGCGCGTCTGTTCATGCCATTGTTCTTCCGCCGTTTCATCCATGCGCGCCTCCTTACCAGTCGCGGTGCTTCCACTCC
>JALVRJ010000364.1:2094-3166 GCA_027031305.1 Hyphomicrobiales bacterium
CGCTCGCGTATGAGGCTTCATTTCGCTCGGCAAAACTTGCTGGCACGTTCTTTATAACGAACACATTATATGATAAACTGGATATCCACAAGTTCCTATATAGCGGAATCGAAAAAATGCCGCCGGGACGATGCCGGCGAAGGTTCAACGCCGGCCTCGCTGCCGACCGTGGCGCGCGGCGCCCAGCAATACGTCGCGCGCCTCGTTGATCTGTCGCGCCAACCATTCAGAGCCGCCCACGTCGGGATGCACCTTCTTCATCAGCCGGCGATGCGCGGCGCGGATCTCGTCCTCCGTCGCATCCGCGCCCACGCCCAGGATCTCGCGCGCCCGCCGAGGCGTCATCCGCCCTTCTCCTTCACTATCGTCCGCTCCACCCGCGGTCCTGGAAGAGCCGGACGCGCCGGAAGCATCGAAACCAGGGCGCTCGCGCGCGATCCACGCTTCCAGCAGCCTCGACGACTGATCACCCGCCAGCGCGCATTCCTCTTGCAGCACCCGCAATTCGGCGTCGGACAGCTCGGACAACCAGCGCCCGGCGAACCTGCCGGCCAGGATCTCGCCATCCATGCGCCCCGAGGCGTGCTCCAGCTCCATGCGCAACATCCTGGTGCGCACGTCCGACTTGCGACCGCCGGAACCGCCGGGAAGCCCCGTTCCCCACGGCCACCAACCCTGCCTGAAGGCCGAAATGGCATAGGCGATCAACGGCAAGCCGGCCTCTTCCAGCCCCCGCAGGCTCAGGTAGATCCCCGCCGCCACCATGGCCGCCAGCAAGGCCACGCGCAGTCCCTCGCGAACCACTCGCGCCAGCCGCGCCGGTGGCGTGCGCACGAACCATCGCGCTGCCAGCAACAGCGTCAGCAACAACAGAATGAATGGAAGCAGCCGGATCATGAGCGCAACATATAGCAGAAAGACAAGCCTGGCTTCAGCCGGGCCGTCTCATAGCAAAATGCATAAAGAGCCACCCACCGCCGCGCGCCCCCGCCCAAACCCCTGTTCCTCCACAATTTGGGAGTGGGGGGCGCGAGGCGGCTTGCACCGGTCAGCCTTCATGCAGGCTGGTATC
>JALVRJ010000365.1 GCA_027031305.1 Hyphomicrobiales bacterium
CTTCCATTCCAGAGCGGGACTGGCGTGAGGCGGAGGAGTTGGCCGCGCGCATCGACGCCGGCAAGGAGGAAATGATTCCGCTGGAGCTGGCGCGCCGTGTGCTCATTGATGACGAGCCACCCTTGCGTGTTTTTCGCGAATGGCGCGGCCTGTCGCTTGCCGAACTGGCGGAGAAGACCGCCGTTTCAACGGAAGAACTGGCCAAACTGGACACCGCTGCCGCCCTGCCACCCGCCGCCGCCGAGGCCATCGCGCCCGTGCTGAACATCCCGGCCGACTTGTTGCAGGGATAACGGGGGCCGGTCGCTTCCCACGCGCCCAGACCGTATTTACGCTTCCGCCCATTTTTCGCGGGTAGCCATGTCCGCCGCGCGGTCGAGGGCACGTTCCAGCCGGTCGAACATTTCGTTCATCTCCTCCTCGGTGATGATCAACGGCGGGCATAGGGCGATGTTGTGCCCGGCCACCGCGCGCGGCATCAGCCCCTCCGCCTCCGCCAGCGCCGACACCTTCGCGCCAATGCCCACTTCCGGCGCGAAGAGGCGCTTGCTGCGCTTGTCCGCCACCAGCTCGATGGCGCCCACCATGCCCTTCACCCGCACATCCCCCACCAGCGGATGCTCGCCCAGCGCCGCAAAACGGCGCTCGAACAATTCTGCCTTCTGCGCCGCCCGCGCGGGGATATTCTCGCGCTCGTAGATCTCGATGGCTTTACATGCCACCGCGCAGGCCACCGGGTGGCCGGTGTAGGTGAAGCCGTGGCCGAACACGCCGATCTTCTCCGACTCCGCCTTCATCGCCTCATAGAGGTCTTCCTCCACCAGGATCGCCCCCAACGGCACGTAGGCCGAGGTGAGGGCCTTGGCCACGGAGATGGAATCGGGCGCCACACCGAAGGTCTGGCAACCGAACCATTCGCCCAGCCGCCCGAAGCCGCAAATCACCTCGTCCGAAACGAAGCGGATGCCGTATTTCCTCAGCACATCGGTGATGGCCGGAAAATATCCCTCCGGCGGCACGATGACCCCACCCGCGCCCATCACCGGCTCGGCGATGAACATGGCGATGCTCTCCGGGCCTTCACGCAAGATCATGGCCTCCAGCTCCGCCACCAGCCGCTGCGTGAATTCCTCCTCCGTCTCGCCCTCCTCCGCCTCGCGGTAGAAGTAAGGCGCGCGGGCGAACAGGAACCGCTCGTTCACCGGCAGGTCGAAGTCGGCCTGCACGAAATTGAGCCCCGTCAGCGAGCCCGACGCGATGGACACGCCATGATAGGCCCCGTGCCGCGATATGATCTTCTTGCGCCCGCTCTGCCCGCGCGCGTTGGCGGCATACCACGAGAGCTTGATCTGCATGTCGTTGGCCTCCGAGCCTGACGAGCAGAACAGCACCTTCGACGTGTCGGGACAGGGGGAGAGCGCTTTCAGCTTCTCCGCCAGCTCGATGGCCGGCTCGTTGCTGCGGTGCGCGAACAGGTGGGTGAAGGCCACCTTTTCCATCTGCGCGCGCGCCGCCTCGATGAGTTCGGCGTTGCCGTGTCCCAGCGTGGCGCACCAAAGCCCCGCCAGACCATCGATGTAGGCGTTGCCCGCATCATCGAACAGCCACACGCCCTCGCCCCGGGTGATGACCACCGGCCCGCTCTGTTCGTGCCGGCCCAGGTGGGTGTAGGGGTGCAGCAGGGCTCTGATGTCGCGCCGCGCCAGCTCGTCGTGCCGGGACATGGGATGCTCCCGAATGGATGTTGCGGTTGCCCGGATGCGCCGAACGCGGCGCCTCGAATGGCCGAAAGGGCCTCAGGAGGCCATTTCCTGTTGCGCCCGCTTGATGACCTTCTTCAGGTAGCGCTCGCGCTTCAAACGGCTCAAGTGATCGAGGAACAGGATGCCCTTCGTATGGTCGATCTCGTGCTGCACGCACACCGCCTCCAGCCCGGTGAACAGGCGTTCCTGCCTGTTGCCCAGCTCGTCCAGCCAGCGCACCTGCACCTCCGCCGGGCGTTCCACCTCGTCATAGATGTCCGGCACCGACAGGCACCCTTCCTGGTGCGGCACGATCCTGTCCGAGGTCCACATGATTTCGGGGTTGATCATGGCGATGGGGCGCGGCTCCTTGTCCTTTTCGCCGGAATGGATGTCCATGACGATGATGCTCAGCGGCTCGCCCACCTGCACCGCCGCCAGCCCGATGCCCGGCGCCGCGTACATGGTGTCGAACATGTCGCGGATGAGCTGGCGGATGCCGTCGTCCACCTCCTGCACCTTCAGCGAGGGCTGCTTCAGCAGCGGGTTGGGCGGGGTGATGATCTTGCGAATGGCCATGTGCGCCCACGCCTGTCGCGGCGTGCCTCCATTGCGGTTCCTGCTCTCCCGACGAGATACGGCGCGCGCACGCTTCCGTCAATGCCGCCGCCCACGGCATGGGACGTGGGAAGGAACGCGCAACCACGAAAGGCCCGCGTGGGTGTGCGCGGGCCTTTCTCAAGCACGGATGCCTGGCTTGCAATATGTCGGGTCAGGATTTCTTCGCCAGCAGGTCGCGGATTTCCTCCAGCAGCACCTCCTGGCGTGGCGGCGCCGCCGGCGCTTCCTCCTTTTCCTCTTCCTGCTGGAAGCGCGCCATGGCCCGGTTCACGGCCTTGACGATCATGAACACGATGAAGGCGACGATGACGAAGTTGATGACCACGGTCAGGAACCTGCCCCACGCGATCACCGCGCCCTGCTTGCGCGCCTCTTCCAGCGTCGTGGCGGTCACCTTGTCCGACAGCGCCAGAAAATAGTTGGAAAAGTCCAGGCCGCCGGACAGATAGCCGACGATGGGCATGATGATGTCCTTGACCAGTGATACCGTGATCAGGCCGAAGGCCCCGGCGATGATGACGGCCACGGCCAGGTCCAGCACGTTGCCGCGCATGATGAAGTCGCGGAATTCCTTGAGCAAGAGTATGTCCCCCGTTGTTGATGAGCATTGTCGGCATGGCCGAATCGCCGGCGCCAGCGGGCCGACGACGGTAATAATTTACAACATTTCGCGCGCGAATGCGAAAAAACGTGAGGGGCTGTCCTGGATAAATTTACTCAGTACCGTTTTATATCATTGAAATCATTATGATTTCCCAATCTTCCGATAGCATGATTTTTAAGGGCCAAGAGA
>JALVRJ010000366.1 GCA_027031305.1 Hyphomicrobiales bacterium
TTCTCAGACACCGCAACAGGCAGACGAGACAGATAGAACGCCTGGCGCGCGCCTCCGCCGCGAAAGATCGCGCCGGAAAGGAGAAAAAGGCCCTTCTGGACGTCATCGAGCGGGATGTGAGCCATGGCGGGGGGCAAGTTTCCCGCAAGTTTGGGACGCTAGCATCAGGAACAGGCTCGCAAGGTGAGAGGTAAACCGCCATGTCGATCGCGCCCGCGACGGATCTGATACTCGACGTCATGAAGGCGGCCGATCCGGTGCGCGCAAGGCAGGCGGCGGGACGGCTCAAGGCTCTCTCCGCCGCCCGCATTGCACGGCCCGATCCGGGATTGTTCCCCGCCAGCTTGGCTGCCGTGCGCACCGCCGCCGAAGCCGGTGCGGCGAAAGCGGACACGGAAATCCCGCCAGCCGGACAGACCCCCACGCTGCACCGGCCGGCCGCTCCGCCCGTGGCGAAGAAGCGCGCGCAATCCTCCGGGGATGCCCAACGCGCAAGCATGGCGAAGCTCGAGGGGTTGGTGCTGGAGAACATGCTGAACCAGATGATGAGCGCCTCCACGGGTGTTTTCGGGAAAGGCCTGACGGCGGAATACTGGAAGTCCATGCTGGCCGGAGCCATCGCCGGACAAATCGCCGGACGCGGCGGGCTGGGGCTTGCGCAGGCCCTTGTGCGCCGCTCCGCCGCGCCCGATGGAGTGGCCGGCGCAGCCAGCGCCCTGGGCTTCCGGCAGCGTTTCGAGCGCCAGTTTCTCTCCGCCATTGACGGTCACCGTGACCAGGCCGCCGCTGGGAGGAAAATCTGATGAACGCGACGATGAACAAACCGGCCGATTCCGCGCCCGTGGCCCTGCGCGGCCTGCTGGAGCGCCTCGTGGATGTTCTGGAGCGCGAGACGGCCGATCTGCGCGGCAACAACCACGACCGCTTCGCCGAATACATCCGCCAGAAGGATTTGCTGCTGCTCGACATCTCCCGCCTTCAGGAGCAGGCCTTCGGGCATGGCGGAATGCCCGGCGGGCTCGATGAGATCATGCACCGGCTGCGCGCCGCCCTGCATGACAACAGCGAGGCTCTGAAGCTCCATCTGGAGACGGCGCGGGAGTTCGCCGGCTCGCTCGAGGATATCATCCGCCGCCATCAGTCCGATGGAACCTATGGCCGGGGCGGCGGCAGGGCGGGGTATGGCCGATGGTGAAGATCATTCTCGCCGGCCTGTGGGCCGCGGCGGTCGCTCTGGGCTCTTTTTACGGGGTTCTGGTGTGGCGCACCGGCTCTCAGATCAAGCCCGAGACGCAGATGCTGTTCGCCTCTCTGGAGCGGGTCAAGACGGATGTCATCAGCGTGCCGATGATCAGCAAGGGGCAGGTGCAGGGCTATGTCCTGGCCCGGTTCGTCTATCTGGCGGATTCGAAGAAGCTCAAGGAGCTCAGTGTCTCGCCGGACGCGCTGCTCATAGACGAGGCCTTCCGCACCATCTACGCAACTCCCGTCGCCGATTTCCGCCGCATCGAGAAATACGATCTGGCGAAACTCACCAGCAAGTTGAAGGAGAGCGTCAACAAGCGGCTCGGGGAAGATGTCGTTAATGATGTCCTCGTGGATTCCATCAATTACGTCGCGCGCAGCGAAGTGCGCTACAAGGGGCTGAGACAATGAGTATCGCCGCCCGTGCCGGAAATTTCGTCCGCACCTATTCCACCGGGGTGATCGCGGCCTGCGTTTCGGTTGTCTTCGCCAGTTACATGCTGCTGACAAGGGATGGGCGCAATGTCCTACCTCAAGCCACTGTGGCGGTGCGCCATGCGCCCGTCATCAGTCCGCTGAAGAAGGCTCCGGAGAAGTCCATAGTGCCCGCCAACATGATCACCGGCGCGACGTTGCCGGTGGCGGGCGATGCGCTCATCACCGGCTCTCTTGGCAGGATCGCAGGCGGCAAGCAATCGCTTCTGATGCCGTTGAGGGAAGCGCGCAAGTCACCGGGGCGGCGCGGCCGGTTGCGTTATGTCCTGCGATTCGCCACGCCGCAGGTGGCGCTGGTGGAGAACAGTGGCCGGGTGTGGAGTGTTGAGCCAGGCGATCTGCTGCCCGGCGCGGGGCGCGTCATCCGCATCGAGCGCAAGGGGCCGGACAAGTGGGCGCTGAAAACATTCGATGGCAAGCGCATAAGCGAGATCACCTCCCGCTGATCTCCTCATCGCGTAGCGCCCGCGCCAGCAGCTCGAAGGCGTTCTCCCCCTCCCGCGCCTCTCCGGGCTGCTGGCGCAGCATGTCGTAGATACGCGGCGTCCACTGCACGGCGCGGTCAAGCTCCTCGTCCACGCCCGGCTTGTAACCGCCCAGCAGGCGCAAGTCGCGGGTATCCTCGAAGCGGGCGATGAGAGCGCGCAGCATGAGCACGAGTTTTCCCTGCTCTTCCGTCCAGGCGTTGCGCGCCAGCCGCGACACGGAGGCCAGCACGTTGATGGCCGGATAGCGTCCCTGTTCGGCGATTTCCCGGTCCAGCACGATATGTCCGTCCAGAATGCCACGGATGGCGTCGGCCACCGGGTCGTTGTGATCGTCGCCGTCCACGAGAACGGAGAGAAAAGCGGTGATGCTGCCCGCCCCTTCCAGGCCCGGGCCGGCGCGCTCCAGAAGGCGCGGCAGTTCCGAGAATATTCCCGGCGGATAGCCGCGCGCCACCGGCGCTTCGCCAGCGGCCAGCAGGATATCGCGGCAGGCATGGGCATAGCGGGTCACCGAATCGGCGATGAACAGCACCTTCTCCCCCCGGTCGCGGAAATATTCCGCCAGCGTGAGCGCCGTCAGCAGCGCCAGCCTGCGCATCATCGGGCTTTCGTCGCCGGTGGCCACCACGCCGATGGCGCGTTCCAGGTGTTCCTCGCCGATGGCCCCGCCGATGAAGTCGCGCACCTCCCGTCCGCGTTCGCCGATGAGCGCGAAGATCACCGTGTCGAAGCCGCGCGCCTGCGCCAGCATGGCCAGGAAGGTGGACTTGCCCACACCCGAGCCGGCAAAGACGCCGAGCCGCTGCCCGGCGCAGACCGGGGTGAAAATATCCACCGCGCGCACGCCCGTATCGACGCGCCCGCCAACAGGCTGCCGCCGCAGCGCCGGTGGCGGCGGATTGTCCACCGCCATGG
>JALVRJ010000367.1:0-1805 GCA_027031305.1 Hyphomicrobiales bacterium
ACACATTTGGCGGCGCCGCGTGCGCGCGGGCGCCGGCCGTGGCCGCCAGGCCGGCGGCGCGGAAAGGGTAACGCCGCCCCGGCCAGGCCGCAAGATGGGGAAAGGGGGCGGGAGTGGTTTCGGCCATGTGGGCGAAATGTGCTAGTTTTCGCGAGAATCGGTGCCTGGTTGCGGCTGGAGGATGAAGGTGAGCGAAGGTGAGGGGCAATGGATGACGTGCGTGAAAAGGTGAATGGCGCGCTTGGCCGGTTTGAGCAGGTGCTGGCGGAAACGGAAGGCGTGTTCGCGGCGCTGATGCGCGAGGCCTCGAAATCGGCGCAATTGAGTGCGGAGAAGGAAAGGCTGGAAGGGCAGCTCAGGCAGTTGCGCGCGCAGGCGGAGGAACTGGCGCGGGTCAACCGCGAGGCGCTGGCCCATGTCGACACCGCCATGAACCGGATACGCCAGGTGTTGGGCGAGGGCTGAGGGTGCCTTCGTGGACGGATAGCATCCCGGGGGGTTTTTCATCGTGCCGCAGGCCATTATCGAGATCAACGGGCGCACCTATACCATGCAGTGTGGCGAGGGGCAGGAGGAACACCTGCGCCGGCTGGCCCGCATGGTGGACGGGGAAGTGGCACGCATTCGCGAAAAGACCGGGCAACTGGGAGAATTGCGCCTGCTCATCATGGCGGCGCTGGTGATGGCGGACAAGCTGGTGGAGCAGGAAGAGGCCCTGAACCGGTTGCGCGAGGAGGTGGAAAAGCTCCGTTCCACCGCCGGGGACCCGGAGGTTCTGAACAGGCTGTTGCAGGCGGTGGAAGGCGCGACGGATCGGTTGGCCAGCGTGGCCACGGAGGCGAAAGCGACGTTGCCGGACGACGGGTAAGGGCATGGCCGGTGCGGGAAGCGGGCAAGGGCGATCGCGATGGACCGTGCCATCGGCCGAAGCGTATGAACAAGGCGGCGTCTTCCGACGCCGCCTTGTTCGTGAGTGCCGTTGAAAGGATCACTTCTTTTTTCTGGCCTTGGATTTTTTGCTCTTGGCGGATTTTTTCCTGGCCTTGGACTTCTTGCTCCTGGCCTTCTTGTCCGTGTCGGTGGCCTTGTCCTTGGCTGACTTCCTGGCCCTGGACTTCTTGCTCCCGGCCTTCTTGTCCGTGTCGGCGGCCTTGTCCTCACCGGACTTCCTGGCCTTGGACTTCTTGTCCCGGGCCTTGCTGACCTTGTCCTTCCTGTCCTTCCTGGCCTCGGTTTTGCTCCTGGTGTTCTTCTTGCGCCTGGTGGTGGTGCCGGCCTTGCCCTTCGAGCGGCAGTAGGCGTCCACCTTTACCCCGTCCTTGCGGGTGTAGGAGCCCACGTAGACGCAATCCTCGCGCGCCTGGCAAGCGGACTTGCTGTTGAGCTCCTTGCACGCCATGCGCGCCTCGGCCACCTGCCCCGTCAGGGCGAGGGCCAGCAACAGCGCCAGCATGGTCATGATCTTGCGGAAAATGGTGGTCATGATACGAGCTACCCCCGTGTTGGTTGGCTTCCGATGGGCCGGAATATGCCCGAAAATGCCCGCGAATGGCAAGTTGCGGCCGCAAATGGCGCGATGATCCGGTAAATTTTCACATGGATCGTGAAGCAGGGCGGGCACGGGCGTCGTTTCCCCTTGCGGCGCGCGGCGGCCTGTTTCAATAGTGTGACCAGGCGACATTCCTTTCGGTATTTCCACCATGTCAACGGAGCTGATCATGAGCGGCAAGAAGCAAGTGAAGAAGGTGGTGCTGGCCTATTCCGGCGGCCTGGACACTTCAATCATCCTGAAGTGGCTGCAGGAA
>JALVRJ010000367.1:1815-3118 GCA_027031305.1 Hyphomicrobiales bacterium
GCATCAAGGAGATCTACATCGAGGATCTGCGCGAGGAATTCGTGCGCGATTATGTGTTCCCCATGTTCCGCGCCAACGCGCAATATGAAGGTGTCTATCTGCTCGGCACCTCCATCGCCCGCCCGCTCATTGCCAAACGCCTGGTGGAGATCGCCCATGAAACCGGCGCCGACGCCATCGCCCACGGCGCCACCGGCAAGGGCAACGACCAGGTGCGTTTCGAGCTGTCGGCCTATGCGCTCGATCCGGACATCAAGGTCATCGCCCCCTGGCGCGAGTGGGACTTCAGGTCACGCTCCGATCTCATCGCGTTTGCCGAGAAACACCAGATTCCGGTGCCGAAGGACAAGCGCGGCGAGGCGCCCTTTTCCGTCGACGCCAACCTCCTGCACTCCTCCTCCGAGGGCAAGATTCTTGAAGACCCGTGGCAGGAGCCGGCGCCTTACGTGTTCCAGCGCACCGTTTCGCCGATGGAGGCCCCGGACGAGCCGGAGGAGATCACCATCGACTTCGAGAAGGGCGATCCGGTGGCCGTCAACGGCGAGCGCATGAGTCCGGCCACCCTGCTGGCCACGCTCAACGACCTCGCCAAGAAGCACGGCATTGGCCGCGTGGACATGGTGGAAAACCGGTTTGTCGGCATGAAGAGCCGCGGCATTTACGAGACGCCGGGCGGCACCATCCTGTTGCCGGCACACCGGGCCATCGAGTCGATCACGCTCGATCGCGAAGCCATGCATCTTAAGGACGAGCTGATGCCGCGCTATGCCACCCTCATCTACAACGGCTTCTGGTTCTCGCCGGAGCGCGAGATGCTTCAGGCGCTTATCGACAAGAGCCAGGAGGACGTGGAAGGCACGGTGCGGCTGAAGCTCTACAAGGGCAACGTCATCGTCACGGGCCGCAAGTCGCCGAAGTCCCTGTATGACGAATCGCTGGTGACCTTCGAGGACGACGAAGGGGCGTATGACCAGAAGGATGCGGAGGGCTTCATCAAGCTCAACGCCCTGCGCCTGCGGGCTTTGGCGAAGCGCCGCCGCGAGGGCGGAGACTGAGCGGCGCCGGGGCTCCCATCGTTCACCGGCCCGGGCGGCGCAGGCGCACGTAGAAGGCACCGCCGCCACCGTGCTTCGGGTGGGCTGGCTGGAAGCCGGCCACGTGTTCGGCGATGCCGGCCTCGCCAAGCCATTCCGGCAACAGGCGGCGCAGGCGGCCGGCGCGCTCCGGGGCGTGCCAATGGTCGTAGCCGTGCAGCGTGTGGCGGGAGAAGGGCGAGGCACCCTTGCCGGTGATGACCAGCACG
>JALVRJ010000368.1 GCA_027031305.1 Hyphomicrobiales bacterium
GGCGCTTCTGCCGCTCGTGCAGGCCGTCGCCCTGTTCGGCGTGTGGGGCCTGAGCGTGCTGGTGGTCTTCTGGGCGGCGCTGCCCGTGCAGGCCTGGCTTGGCTGGCGGCGGGGCGCCCGCCGCGCCGCGGCGACCCTGACCCTTGCCGGGCTGGCCGCGCTGGCGGGGCTGTGGGCCTGGGGCGAGGACCGCTTGCGGCAACCCCTGGAAACCTCCACCGTTCGCCTCGTCATCGTGCAGCCGAGCGTGGCGCAGAAGGACAAGTGGCTGCCCGAGAATCGCGCGCTCGTCTTTCGCGACCTGCTGGCCCTCACCCGCCGTGGCCTGCGCGAAATCGGGAACGGGCCGGCGCGCGCGGCGGACGAGGCCCCGCGCATCGTCATCTGGCCGGACAGCGCCGTGCCCTTCCTGCTGCTCGACAGCCCCCGGGCCCTGAGGATGATCGCCGATGTCCTGCCCGCCAACACCTGGCTGTTCACCGGCGCCTTGCGCCGCGCGCCCCACGCCTTGCGCCGTCCCGGCGGCCCGCGCAAATACAATTCCTTCGTGGTCAATGACCACGAGGGAAAAGTGCGGTTGATATACGACAAGCGCCGGCTGGTGCCCTTCGGCGAATACCTGCCGTTGGCATGGTTGCTGCGGCCGTTGGGCATCCGCCAGCTGGTGCCCATGCCACGCGGCTTCCTGGTCGGCGATCAGCCCGGCCCCCACCGGGTGGATGGCCTGCCCCTCTTCGAGGCCTACATCTGCTACGAGATCATCTTTGGCGACATTCCGCCACGGGGCGCGCGAACGCGCTGGATGGTGAACGTCACCAACGATGCCTGGTTCGGCACCTCCGCGGGGCCATACCAGCACCTCATGGCGGCGCGCCTGCGCGCCATGGAGCGCGGCCTGCCCCTGGCGCGGGCCGCCAACACCGGCATTTCGCTGGTGCAGGACGGCCTGGGGCGCGAGCGAAAGCGCCTGCCCCTACTGCATCGCGGGGTGCTGACGGCACCTCTTCCCGCTAATCGTTCGCACACCTTTTATGCACGCTTTGATAAGTGGCAGATTGTGCTTGCCATGGTCCTGCTGTTGATGATATGCGCCTTGCCAACCACACGTTGTCGGTCACGACAAAGTGTTTGAACTCCGCAAGCTCCTGGTGTATTTCGCCCTGATGACGGCCTATGGTTGCATCGGGTTGGCTTGTGGAGAATTCCTTCCGCACGCGCGGGTTCTCCGCGCATTCTTCTCTCTATGAACCGAAGAACACCACGCGAATCATGACAAACGCAGCGACGCTCCGAAGGAAGCAGAAGCTCATGAGCAGCAAGAATCCAAACCCCATTGACGTGCATGTTGGCAACCGGGTGCGTATGCGCCGAATGCTCATTGGCATGAGCCAGGAGCGTCTGGGCAAGGAGCTGGGGCTGACCTTCCAGCAGATCCAGAAATACGAGAAGGGCACCAACCGCATCTCCGCCAGCCGTCTTTACCGCATGGCGCAAATCCTCGGCGTGCCGGTGCAGTATTTCTTCGAGGACCTGCCCGCCTCCGTTACCAGCGAGGCCGAGCAGGGCATGGCCGAGGCGCGCAACCACACCATGATCATGGATTTTCTCGGCTCCTCGGAGGGGCTGCAATTGAACCGCCATTTCGCTGCCATCAAGGACGCCAACGTGCGCCGCGCCGTGGTCGACCTGGTGCGCAGCCTGGCCCGGGCGGAAGAGGAAGCCTGAGCCGTATCCCGCCGTTGCGCCCATTGCCCGCCCGGGGTTCCCTTCGCGCGGTTTTTCGGAAGGGCCTCCCGCCCCCTGCCACGAGCTGATGCGCCTGCGAGTTTTTCGTCATCCTGGCGAAGGCCGGACCTCGTGTTGCCAACGCCCGTGGCCGTGGCGCGGTGCCCCGGCTTCCGCCGGGGTGACGATGGATCCCGGATGCGGGACGATGAGCGCGGCGTGCCCGGCAAGGGCTTCCCCGTCAGGCCAGCTCCTTCGCCAGCCGCTGGCGATATTCCTGTCGCAACAGGTCGATGGGCACCAGCCGCCCCTTGCGCCGCACGTGCCAGAAGGTCCAGCCGTTGCACGCCTGCGCCCCCTGCACCAGCGCCCCCACCTTGTGGATGGAGCCCGCCGCCTCGCCGGTGTGCAGCGTGCCGTCCGCCCGCACCCGCGCCGCGTGTCGCCCGCTGGCGTCGGTCAGCACCTCCCCGGGGCGGATGAACCCCTGTTCCACCAGCACCCCGAAAGGCACCCGCGGCTCGGCCCGCTTCGCCCGCGTGACCTTCAGGTCGCGCGCCGGCAGCGGGCGGATGGCGGCGATGCGCTCTTCCGCCGCCTTCGCGTAACGCGCGTCGCGCTCGATGCCGATGAACCTGCGCCCCAGACGGCGCGCCACCGCGCCGGTGGTGCCGGTGCCGAAGAAGGGGTCCAGCACCACGTCCCCCGGCTTCGACGAGGCCAGCAGCACCCGGTAGAGCAGGGCTTCGGGCTTCTGCGTCGGGTGCAGCTTCTCGCCCTTGCCGTTGCGCAGCCGCTCATGACCGGTGCAGATCGGCAACAGCCAGTCCGAGCGCATCTGCTTGTCCTCGTTCAGCGCCTTCAGCGCGTCGTAGTTGAAGGTATAGCGGCTGGCCTTCTCTCGCGCCGCCCAGATCATCGTCTCGTGCGCGTTGGTGAAGCGCCTGCCGCGGAAGTTCGGCATCGGGTTGGTCTTCAGCCAGATGACGTCGTTGAGCAGCCAGAAGCCGAGGTCCTGCATGATGGCGCCGACGCGGAAGATGTTGTGATACGAGCCGATGACCCACAGCGTGCCGTCCTTTTTCAGCACCCGGCGGCATTCCGCCAGCCAGGCGCGGGTGAAGGCATCATAGGCGGCGAACGAATCGAACCTGTCCCACTGCTCGTGCACGCCGTCGACGCGGCTCTGGTCCGGCCGCGTCAGGTTGCCGGAAAGTTGCAGGTTGTAGGGTGGATCGGCGAACACCAGGTCCACCGAGCGCGACGGAATGCGCGCCAGCTGTTCCAGGCAATCCCCCATCAGCACCCTGTCCAGCAGGTCGTCGAGGCCAACCTCGCCGCGCCGTTCGATACCCATGACACTCCCCCGCACCCGACACACACCACCCCGTC
>JALVRJ010000369.1 GCA_027031305.1 Hyphomicrobiales bacterium
TTTTCCACGAGCATGGCCGTTTTTCATTGAGCCACGGATGAAGACATGCGCTGAAAGAGGGGAAGGGAAACCATGTCCGAGCGGAAAACCACGGCCCCGTGCACGCACCGGCTGGCGCTGGGAACGGTGCAGTTCGGGATGGGCTATGGCATTTCCGGTGACGGCCGCCGCGTTCCCGTGCGCGAGGTGCGGGAAATCCTGCGGGCGGCGGCCGCCGCCGGAATCGGCCTGCTGGACACGGCCCGCGCCTATGGCGAGGCGGAGGAAGTGCTGGGCGAGTTGCTGCCGGACATTCCCCATGAATGGCGCATCGTCACCAAGCTGCACCTGCCGGCCGGCGGCGGCGTCACGGTGCGTGAGGCGCTGGAGGAATCCTTCGCCACATCCCTGTCGAAACTGAAGGTGAAACAGATCCATGGCCTGTTGTTTCATGACGCCGGGCAGATCCTCGGCGAGTGGGGAGATGACATCGTGGCATGGATGCGCGAGAAGCGGCGAGGCGGCCTCGTCCGGCGCATCGGCGTGTCGGTCTACACCCCCCGCGAGGCCGCGCGCATCATCGATCGTCACGCGCTGGACCTGATCCAGTTCCCCATCAACGTCGTCAACCAGGACTTCCTGCGTTCTGGCATGATCCACCGGCTGAAGGCGGCGGGAGTGGAGCTGCACGCCCGCTCGGTCTTCCTTCAGGGCCTCCTGCTCATGCCGCCCGAAAGCCTGCCCCCCAGCTTCGCCGGCCATGAGGACTTGCGCCGCTGGCACGCCGCGCTCGCCGCCGCCGGCGCCACGCCGCTCGAGGCCTGCCTGTCCTTCGCACGCTCCATGAAGGACATCGACCACGTGCTCATCGGTGTGCACAACGCCGATCAATTGCGCCAGTGCCTGAAGGCCTGGGACACCGATGTCAGACTCGATTTCCCCGCCCTGCATTCCGCGGATATGACATTGAAAAATCCCGGTCTCTGGGCATGACGGCTCGGGTGACGAGGATCACGCGTTGTGGTGAAACAGTTCCGGCCGTTGCCGATAAAAGGCCAGGATGTCGCGCCATTCCGCCTCCACCAGCTCGCCCGGCCAGGCATCCGCCAAGGCCGTCAGGAAGGCCCAGTCCTCGGGCGTGTCCAGCGTCAGGCGCAAGCGCGAAAAATCGCCCGCCGGGCAGGGCACGTTCACGTATCCCATTGCTTCCGCCCGTTCCCTGATCCACGGCGAGACATGTTCGCGCTCTTCCGGCCGTCGCGCTTCCTCGTGCATCCGTTCCAGGATCTCGAAGGGAAAGGCCTCCACGTTTAGGCCATGGGGCCATGAAGGCGGCATGTCGTTGCAGGCATAGGCGGCCCCGCTTTCCAGCAGCGCCCGCAAGACCATCTCCGCCGCCTGCGGGCTGATGAGCGGGTTGTCGCAGGTGACGCGGATCACGACGTCCGCGCCCACCTCCTTCGCCGCGTGATAGTAGCGCGCCAGCACGTCCTCTTCACTGCCGCGAAAGCAGGCAAGGCCCCTGCGCGCGCAGAGCTCCGCGATGACGTCGCAGTCCGGCGTCGTGGCGGTGGCGCAAATCACGCCCGCCACCCCGCCGATGCGCCGACAGCGTTCCATGACGTGCTCCAGGACGGTGCGCCCGGCCAGCTCCTTCATCACCTTGCCGGGCAGCCGCGTGGAGCCCATCCGCGCCTGGGCGATGACGTAAACATCGGGCCGCGCCGTGCTCACCATGCCGTCCACCCCCCATCAATGACGATGTTCTGACCGGTCATGTAGGAAGCGGCGTCCGACAACAGAAAGACGACGGCGCCCTCCAGCTCCTCCGGCCGGCCGATGCGCCGCATGGGAACGCGCCGCTCGAGCGCGGCCATGAACGTCTTTTCCCGCTGCACCGAGGGGTTCGGAAAGGGGCCCGGCGAAATCGCGTTGACGCGAATGCCTTCTGGCGCGTAGTGCACGCCCGCATAACGCGTGAACTGCAACAGGGCCGCCTTCGCCGCGCCATAGGCGGGAGGATTGTGGAACGCCGGGTGCGCCGCGTAGGCGGCCGGATCGGGCGAAACCATGCCATACATCGAGGCGATGTTGACAATGGCCCCGCCCTCGCCGTGCGCGCGCATCCGTTCCGCCGCCAGCTGGGTGGCGAGCATGGCGTCGATCACCCCGCCCTCGAAGGTCTTGCGCAGTCCTTCCCGCGTGAGTTCGCCCAGAAGCTCGGACACGCCGTGATAGGCGTTGTTCACCCATCCCCGCAAAGCCACGCCACGCGCCTCGAGCGCCTCCATCGCCGCGAGCAGGTCCCGCTCGCGGCCGACGTCCCCTCGTGAAATCACGATGTTCTCCGCGAGCGCCCCGGCATCTTCCCGCACCTTGCGCAAAGGCTCCGGTGTGCGCCCCATGACGCACACGGTGGCGCCGGCACGCGCCAGCGCCAGCGCCATGGCGCGCCCCAGGTGGCCGCCCCCGCCGGTAAGCACGATGCCCCGACCCGTGAGGTCGAAGGGCTCTCGTTGTTCATCGGTTGCCATCATAATGTCCGCGTCGTTCGTTCGCCAGAACTCATGCGCCCATGGGGACGACCCTCGATGCTGCGGCGTGTTCATCAATCCGCCGCGCCGGAACGTTCTCCAGGTGATGAACGACCGCCCTTTGTATCAGCCTGCCATTTTCCACCGGATCGAAGTTGGGCACCTGCGAGGCATAGCCCTTCGGCATGATGCAGCCCTCATAGAAATGATCGGCCATGTCCGCCACCCCCATCTCCAGGCATTGCCGGTCATATCCAAAATTGACGACATCATCCCACGACACCCCCTCGTGCCAGTCGAACACACCCGGCAGGCAGCGATACCAGGCATAGCCGAAGGTGATGACCGGCTTGCCCATCTGCAGCGCTTCCCAGCCGGCCGTCCCCACCACCGTCGCCACCGCCAGGCTGTTGCGGATCAGCGCATAGGTATCCACCTCGAGATTCACATAGGTGGTGTCGGGAATGGCGGACAGGCGCCTGAAGAAGGTCTCTTCCCGCGCATACATCGTCTGCTTGGGATTCTCCTTGACGTAGATGTGCACTTCCTCCGGCAGAATCCGCCGCAGCGCTTCCACGGCGCTGAGCTGGTCGGCGAA
>JALVRJ010000370.1 GCA_027031305.1 Hyphomicrobiales bacterium
TGTTGGTGAGGAAGACCAGCCAGTTGACGTCCAGCCCGTGGGCCTGGGCCCAGCCTGGTACGAAGAAACGCGCCGGCACCAGCCCCCATTCCATGAGAAAGGCGCGCAGGGCCACCTCGCCACCGGCGTGGGCGATGGGCAGCTCGATGAAGAAATAGACGAAGACGTTGAGGCCGATGATGGCCCAGGTGACGAAAGGCGGGTGGCGCATGGCCACGGTGGCGGCGACGGGCAACATGGACGGGCCCCTTTCATGAGAAGGGAACGATGAAATCCTGCCCGTTCATATCAGCCTTTTCCAAGCGCGATGGCAAGACGGCATTCAGGCCGTGGCGCGCGGCGATGCGGCGTCGCCGGCCAAGGGCCTCAACTCAAGCCGGGCGTGACGGAATTGAAGATGGAGGAGAGTTTTGATTGCACGGTGGGCATGGAAGAAAACAGGGCGAAGGCCACGGCCATGAGCATGAGGGCGTATTCCACCGCCGTCGCGCCGGATTCATCGTATCGGAACCTGTTCGCCGTCTTGCGCCACATCAAACACTTCTCCCCTCGTGTCGGAATGGCCTCGTTGCCTTGCATGCGGGCCACTATATTGGGAGCGCATTAAGGAACCCTTACGCACGAAAGGGAGAATTGACGGCTCCGGGGCGTGCATTTCCTTACCATACCATGACCGCATGACAACCGCGAGGCGCAGGGCGGTGTCAGCCGACATTTGCGAGCGCGGGAAAGGTTTCGATGATCCACACCGAGATGCGCTGCATGCCGCCGGTGAGGAACATCACCCCGGTGACGACGAGGAAAATGCCCATGGCCTTTTCCACCAGCCCCAGGAAGCGGCGGAAGCGGCGCAGAAAGGCGGTGAACGGGCCCATCATGGCCGCCGCCAGCAGGAAGGGCACGCCGAGGCCGGCGGAGTAGACCGACAGCAGGAAGGCGCCCCTGGCGACGCTTTCCTCCTGCGCCGCCACGGCCAGGATGGTGGCCAGCACCGGGCCGATGCAGGGTGTCCAGCCCAGCGCGAAGGCCAGCCCCATGACATAGGCGCCAAGGAAGGTGGCGGGCCTGGCTTCCACGTCCATGCGGTATTCGCGCATGAGGAAGACCAGGCGAAACACTCCCAGGAAATGCAGGCCCATGATGATGATGAGCACGCCGGCCACCTTGGCCAGGGTGTCCATGTATTGGCGCAGCATCTGGCCGATGACCGAGGCCGAGGCGCCGAGCGCCACGAAAACGGTGGAAAAACCGAGCACGAAGACGAGCGCGATGAGCGCCACGCGCAGGGTGTTGGGGCGGGCGGCGCCCGGGGCCGCTTCGTCACGGCCGGCGGAGAGCTGTTGCAGGTTGACGCCGGCGATATAGGCCATGTAGGGCGGCACCAGCGGCAGCACGCAGGGGGAGATGAACGAGAGAACGCCGGCGGTGAACGCGGCGATGATGGAAACGTCGTATCCCATGTGCCTTTACCTCCTGCCTTCTCGCGGCGTGGCCGCCCGGGAAGCGCTCCTACGTGCGGGCGCGGATGAAAATGCCGCAATCGTCCGGCGCGGGCAAGCGCGGGACGGGTGAATGTGCTCTCACTTTTTCGCTATCAAGGCGCGGATGACGGCGTGGGCCTCCGGTGAATTCCAATCGGCCGGGCCGACGAGACGCGCCACCTCGCGTCCCTGCCTGTCGAGAAGCAGGGTCACGGGCAGGCCGCGCTCGCCGATCTTGCGCAGGGCCTCGTTGCCCTTGTCCCAGAGCAGGACGAGGTTCTGTCCGCCCAGCGTTTTCAGCGCCTGCGCGGCCCAATCGTAGCCCTTGTAGTCTTCCGAGATGGCGATGATGTCGAAGTCCTTGCCGGGGAAGGCGCGCTCGAGGGCGATGATCTCCGGCATCTCGCGCAGGCACGGCGGGCACCAGCTGGCCCAGAAGTTGACGAGCAGGGCGCGTCCCTTCCACTCGTCCAGCCTGTGGGGCTTGCCGTTCCTGTCAAGCACGGTGAAGGCGGGCAGGGGCCTTGGCTGGTCGTGGATTTTCAGCCGGCTCATGGCGCCTGTGGCAAGGGCCTGTGACCAGGTGGCGTCTGCGGGGGAGGTTGCGGGCCGGCCCGTTTCGTGGCTCGCCTCGCGCGTGGCTGGTGGCGTTTCGGCGCGGCCCGCTTCGCGGCGGGTTTCCTGTCCGGCCTTCGACGACGGGGGAGATGGCTGTTGCACCTGTTGCGGCTGGGCGACGAAGTAAATGGCGGCGAAGGCCGCGGCCAGCAGCAGGAAGGGCACGAGCCGCCGGGCGGCGGCGGGGATGGGCAGATCGGGCTTGCCTTCGTCCGTCATTCTGGGGCACTCCTGTTCGCGACTGTCATTCAATGGAGTAACGCGACATGGCCAATCGCATGTGGGGCGGGCGTTTCTCTTCCGGCCCCGACGAGCTTATGGAAGAGATCAACGCCTCCATTGACTTCGATCAACGGTTTTACCGACAGGACATCGAAGCGTCCAAGGCACATTGCCGCATGTTGGCGGAACGCGGCATCATGGCGGCCGAGGACGCGGACAGGATATTGGCCGGACTGGACGCGATCGCAAGCGAAATCGAGCGTGGCGACTTCACGTTTTCGCGCGCTCTGGAAGACATTCACATGAACGTGGAGGCGCGTCTGGCCGAACTGATCGGCGATGCGGCGGGCCGCCTGCACACGGCGCGCTCGCGCAACGACCAGGTGGCCACCGACTTCCGCCTCTATGTGCGTGACGCCATCGACCACATCACCGGACAGATTCGTTTGCTTATGCGCGCGCTGGCGGAAAAGGCGCGTGAACACCACGGTGTGGTCATGCCCGGTTTCACGCACTTGCAAGTGGCCCAGCCCGTCACCTTCGGCCACCATCTGCTGGCCTACGTGGAGATGTTCGCCCGCGACGCAGGGCGCTTCGAGGACGCCCGCAAGAGGGTGAACGAAAGCCCGCTGGGCGCCGCCGCGCTGGCCGGCACCAGCTTTGCCATCGACCGCGAGATGACGGCGCGGGCGCTGGGTTTCTCAGGCCCGATGCGCAATTCCATCGACGCCGTATCGGCCCGCGACTTCGTGCTGGAAACGCTGGCGGCGCCCAGCGGGCTTTCGTTC
>JALVRJ010000371.1 GCA_027031305.1 Hyphomicrobiales bacterium
GTCATTTCCTTTTCCGAGATGGCCCAGCCACGGTTACAAGCAGGTGCTGGCGGGCGAACAGGCGGCGGTGCAGCCCGCGCAGGTCGTCGCGGGTGACGGCGCGGATGCCTTCCTCGGTGCCCTCGGCGTCGCGCGCGTAGGGGTGGTCGCCGAAGAGCATCTTGCGGAAGGCGCGCCAGGCGAGGGTGTCGGGATCCTGCGCCCTGGAGCGCACGGCGGCGATGAGCTGGCGGCGGATGCGCTCGAGAGGCTGCTGGTCGAACCGCGGCTTGTTGACGGCCAGCGCCAGCAGGCGGAACGATTCGGCGGCATTCTTCTTCAGCGTACGGAAGGATCCGGCGAACCATTCCCTGCCGGCGGAATGGCTCATGGACATGGCCAGCTCTTCCATGCGTTCCTGGAACTCGGCCGATTTCAGATCGCCGGCGCCCTCGTCGAGCATGGCGGAGAGGAAATTGGCCAGGCCGAGCTTGCCTTCGGGATCGTGCGCGGCGCCACCGTAGAAGGCGTAGTTCATGGCGACGATGGGCACGGTGTGGTCCTCGACGAACCACACGGTGATGCCCCCGGGTGTTCTAACCTCGCGCACCTCCACCGCCCGGGCGGGCAGGGCAAGCGCCAGCAGCGTCATGCAGGCCAGCAGGAACGCGCGCACCCGGTGGCGAAAAGCGTTTCCGTCAATCCAGCCCTTTTTCTCGCCACTCCAGCGCTTTCTCCCGTTCCCCCGGAGCTTTCTCCCATCCCCCCGGAGCTCTATCTCGTCACCCCGGCGAAAGCCGGGGTCTCGGGCAACAGGCCCAGGTGTTTGCCGCTCGAGATTCCGGCTTTCGCCGGAATGACGGGTAGCATCAGTAGAGCGACAGGCGTCCGTGCGCATCATTTCCTCGCTCCCTGCGCGGTGGTTTTCGGCTCGCGGGCGGGCAGCAGCCAGCCGGTGACGGAATTGGCGGGCGTCACCACGCGCCGCGCGGCGGAAAGAATGTCCTTCGCCGTGACCTTCTCTATCCGCTCGTCCCATTGCAGCACCGAGTCGATGCCGGTTTCGGTGGCCATGGCCACGCCGAAGATGCGGGCCAGCATGAACTGCGAGTCGAGCGCGTAAATGGCGCTGGCGACCAGCGCGGTCCTGGTGCGCTTCAGGCGTTTCTCGTCGATGCCGTTGGCCAGAACCTCTCGCAGCACGGCGTCGATGCGCGATTCGAGCTTGTCCGGCGCCACGCCGGGGGCGGGAGCGGCATAGATGCCGAACGTGCCGTAGTCGCGGTCATCGCCGGAATAGAAGGCGCCGCTGTAGGCGGCCAGTTTTTCCTCCACCACCAGCTTGCGGTAGAGCACCGAGGTGGTGCCGCCGCCCAGGGCCTCGGCGAAGACATCGAGCGCATGGGCCTGATTGCCCTTCGCCATGCGGTAGGAGGGGGCGACATAGAGGCGCTGGAACACGGGCAGGCGCACCCGGGCGTCGCGCATCTCCAGGCGGCGGGCGGTCAGGGGCGGTGGCTCCGGCGTGCGCCAGCGCGGCTTTATCCGCGCGGTGTTCTTCAGCTTGCCATAGTGCATTTCGGCCAGCCTTTTCACCTCGTCGACGGTAATGTCGCCAACCACCACCAGAATGGCGTTGGCGGGGGTGTAGTATCGGCGGTAGAAGGCGAGGACGTCGGCAAGGGTGAGGCGTTCGACGTCGGCCATCCAGCCCACCACCGGGCGGCGGTAGGGGTGGGCGACGAAGTGAGCCGCCGTCATGCGTTCGCCGAACAGGGTGCGGGGGTCGTTTTCCGTGCGCTCGCGGCGCTCTTCCTTGATCACTTCCAGCTCGGTCTCAACGTCCTTTTCGGACAGTTGCAGGTTTTGCATCCGGTCGGCTTCCATGGCCATGACCATGCCAAGGTGTTCCTTGGCGATGCGCTGGAAATAGGCGGTGTAGTCGCGGCTGGTGAAGGCGTTGTCCTCGCCGCCGTGGCGCTTGATGATCTTCGAGAATTCTCCGGGTGGGATCTTTTTCGTGCCCTTGAACAGCAGGTGCTCGAGGTAGTGGGCCAGGCCGGTCTTGCCGGCCGGTTCGTCGGCCGATCCGGCGCGGTACCATACCATGTGGGTAACGACCGGTGCGCGGTGATCTTCCACCACCACCACCTCCATGCCGTTGCCCAGGCGAAAATGATGCGGCTTGACGTCCAGCGCCCGGGCGGGAGCGGCGAGGGGCAGCATGAAGAGGAGCAAGGTGACCAGGACGGCCAGGGGGGACGAGCAGTTGCCGCCCGTGTGGGCGCGTGGGGCACGGATGTGCATGGGGGTCACGCCTCATTCCTTCCAGATGCTGTCGATGTTGAAGATGGTGCCGTAACGCGGGTTTTTCCGGCGGCGCTCTTCCTTGAGCTTCTTGCCCAGTTCGGTGTTCAGCTTGGTGATGCTCTTGCGTTTGCCGTTCTCGTCATAAAGCGAGATGCCATGCTTGCGGTAGATGTCGTAGAAATCACCGGAAGGCTTGTCAGCGCCCGGTCCGTTCGGCGCGGCCGGGGGTTGCGCCGCACGGTTGAGCGCGCGTGCGGGCGCGGCTTGCGTCGGTGGCGCGGCCAACGCGCCGGTGTTCGCGCTTGCGCCGGTGTCATCCGCGTTGGCCACGCGCGAAGACGCGCCCGAAGGCGGTCGCAACTGCAAGTCCGGCGGCACGGACAGCGGCTGCACCGTGCGCACCTTCGTTTCGTCCGGCGCGCTCTTGCCGATGCCCAGCGTGTCCTGGAACGTGGTTTCGGCACAGGCCGCCAGCGCCAGTGCGGGCAGGGCGGCGCACAGCCATTTATGATTCGTTATCATGACAAGCCTCTTGCCGCGCGATTGCGGCGTTGCCGTGGCGTCAGGCGCCATTGCCCCCGTCCTTCCGAGGCTCGATGGCCTTTTCCGGGGTGCCGGAATGGAAGGAGTCATACAGGATGATGGCGGCCCCGGCAACGATGGCGACGTCGGCGAGGTTGAAGACATACCATGAGAAGCGGCCGACGTGGAACCAGAAGAAATCCGCCACCGCGCCGTGGATCAGCCGGTCGGTGATGTTGGCAAGGGCGCCGCCGATGATGAGGCCGATGCCCATGGCGGGCAGGGGCCGGGACTGGCGCGCCAGCCACAGCCACAGGCCGATGGTCACCAGCGAGGTAAAGCCGATGAGAAGCCAGCGCCCCGCTTCCGTGTGCTGGGCGAACCAGCCATAGGAGATGCCCCGGTTCCACGCCAGGATGATGTCGAAGAAGGAAGTGACGGGCACGCGCGGAATGGACCAGCGGTCGATGTCCAGCACCGCCAGCATGAGGAACTTGAAGCCCTGGTCGCCCACGTAGGTCAGCAAGGCGAACACCAGCCCAACGTATGACATGGGCCCCCAGAGGGGAATTGTGCGGATGGGCGTGGTCATGGTATGCGGTCCAGCAGGTCTTGTGCCCAGCGTTGTGCGTTCATATCGATCCAGCCAATGGCTTCAAGGCATTCGCTCAGTTTGCGGGCAGGAGTTTTGTGCAAAATGCGATCATGATGAAACACACGGTTACGGAAATGTCGAATATCATCGTACCGGTTGAATAGCTGCTTGCGTTCATGACCCTTTGGACGATGACCAAAGCCCTTGTATAAATATTTGCGCCAGTATTGCTGTTGTTTCTCGTATCCAGCATTCAAAATCCCCACCCAAAATCCCAGGGGAAGCTCAGCCACGATGTCGTCTGAAGATGGCTGTTTTTTGCCTTGTTTGCGCAAACGTTTTCTCGAATCCTCCAATTGTTGGATTTGGGGATATATCAACGCATCCTGCCGCAGGAACCAGTCTGGCCCCAGGTTGGCGCTCAAGATACCATTGATCTCGTTTCGCAAGGTGATTTCAAGAAAATGCACGGCAATGAAATATCGTGTGCAGAACAGGAGATTTTCTTCGTACGCAGCGACAGCCTGAAGATGGTTGGCAGTTTGTCGCAGATAGGGGCGAAAACGGGCAGGGCTCAGGATTTTTATCAATTCGCTGAGATCCATAAAGAACGTTCCCTTGAAATTCATCCGTGTTAGTGATATTTTTTCCTCACAAGATGGGCCTTGGATGTGCCTCTGTCCCGCAAGGGATAAGCAGCCAAGGACAGGAAAGGCCCCGTCAACGGTTGCCGTTGGCGGGGTTCTTTGGTGTTATCATACCTCCGTTTTCTCCAGGTCGGCGAGCGTGCCGCCGGTGCGCGTCATCCATTCGCGCACGGCCTCGGCGTCGCGCGGGGTGATGTCGGGGAACTCGGCATCCTTGCCCACTTCTTCGGAGATGATCCACGAGCGGGCACACTTGCGGCCCTTCGCCTTTTCCACCACCACGGCCACGCCCGGCACGTCTTCCAGGCGGAAGGCCTCCGCCGGCCCTTCGCCTTCACGGATGTCAATGGCAGATGTGATGGCCACCTCCGCCATGTCCACGCCCTCCAGCGCCGCCATCAGCTCGGCATTGGAGACGTAAACCACCGGTGCCGCCTCCAGCGACGAACCGATGCGCTTCTCCTTGCGCTCCACTTCGAGTGCACCTGTAATGGCGGAGCGCACCTTCCTGATCTTGCGCCATTTCTCCGCCAGCGCCTCGTCCTGCCATTCATCGGGCAGCGGCAGGAACTCCTTCAGGTGAATGGAATCGTCGCGGTTGCCGGTGCGGCTCCAGAAGGCTTCCTCCGCCGTGAAGGCCAGCCACGGCGCCAGCCACCGCAGCACGTGCTCGAACAGCGTGTCGATGACCGTGCGGCACGCGCGCCGTCGCACGGAGGAATAGGGGTCGCAGTAGAGCGAATCCTTGCGGATGTCGAAGTAGAAGGCGGACAGGTCGTTGACCATGAAGTTGAGAATGGCGGCGTAGGCACGCTTGAAGTCGAACGCCTCGTAAGCGCGCATTACCTGCTCGCCCACTTCCTTGAGCCGATGCAGGACATAGCGCTCCAGTTCCGGCATCTGGGCAATGTCGTCCACCCGCTCCGTTGCCGGGTCGTAATCGGCCAGCGCGCCCAGCATGTAGCGGATGGTGTTGCGCAGCTTGCGATAGGCATCGGCCATGCTCTTCAGGATTTCCGGCCCGATGCGCAGGTCTTCCGCGTAGTCCGAGGCCATCACCCACAGCCGCAGGATGTCCGCGCCATATTGCTTCATCACGTCCTGCGGGCTGACCACGTTGCCCAATGACTTGGACATTTTGCGGCCTTCCTCGTCCAGCACGAAGCCGTGGGTGAGCACGCTCTCGTAAGGCGCGCGCCCGCGCGTGCCGCAGCTCTCCAGCAGCGAGGAATGAAACCAGCCGCGGTGCTGGTCGGTGCCTTCCAGGTACATGGAGGCGGGCCATTTCAGGTCCTCGCGCTGCTCCAGCACGAAGGCGTGCGTGGAGCCGGAATCGAACCACACGTCGAGGATGTCGCGCACCTGTTCCCAATCGTCCGGGTTCTCGACGCGTCCTTCGAGGTATCGCTCCTTGGCACCATCCTCGAACCAGGCGTCCGCGCCCTTTTCGCGGAAACTGTCGATGATGCGGCGGTTCACCTCGTCATCGACGAGGATCTCGCCCGTCTCCCGGTGCACGAAGATGGCGATGGGCACGCCCCAGGCACGCTGCCGCGACACCACCCAGTCCGGGCGGTTCTCGATCATGGCGGTGATGCGGTTCTCGCCCTGCGGCGGCACCCACATCACTTCGCGAATGGCCTTCAGCGCCCGCTCGCGCAGCGTCGTGCCATCCTCATACGGCTTGTCCAGCGGGATGAACCATTGCGGCGTGTTGCGGAAGATTACCGGCTTCTTGGAGCGCCACGAATGCGGATACTGGTGCTTCAGCCGGGCCCGCGCGATGAGCGCGCCAGCTTGTTTGAGCGCCTCGATGACGGCCTCGTTGGCGTTGCCCTTCTCGCCTTCCGGGGTGAGCACGCGCTTGGCCGTAAAGCCCGGCGCTTCTTCCGTCAGCACGCCGTCCTCATCGACGGTGAAGGGAATGCGGGTGGAAATGCCGCGTTCCTGAAGCTCCCGCGCGTGCGCCATCCACACGTCATAATCCTCGCGCCCGTGGCCCGGCGCGGTGTGCACGAAACCGGTGCCCGCCTCTTCCGTCACGTGCTCGCCCGGCAGCAACGGCACGTCGAAGTCATAGCCCAAATCGCGCAAGGGATGCGCCAGCACGATGTTCGGCAGGGTCTCCGCCGGCACGTCGGCGACGCGTGCGTAGTCTTCCACCCGCGCCGCCTTCATCACCTCCCCGGCCAGCGCGTCCGCCAGCAGGTAGCGCTCGCCCGGCTTTGCCCAGTTGCCTTCGGGCGCCGCCTTCACCTCGTAGAGGCCGTAGGAAATGCGCGGGTTGAAGGCCACCGCCCGGTTGCCGGGGATCGTCCATGGTGTCGTCGTCCAGATGACCACAAAGGCGCCCTCGAACGCCGCCTCCGGCGTTTGCGTGACGGGAAACTTCACCCAGATGGCGTCGGAAACGTGGTCGTGGTATTCGACCTCCGCCTCGGCCAGCGCGGTTTTTTCCACCACCGACCACATCACCGGCTTGGAGCCGCGATAGAGCTGGCCCATTTGCGCGAACTTCAGGAGTTCGTTGGCGATGATGGCCTCGGCCTCGTAGGCCATGGTGGTGTAGGGGTTCTTCCAGTCGCCTAGGATGCCCAGGCGGATGAACTCCTCGCGCTGCACGTCGATCCAGTGCTCGGCGAACCTGCGGCATTCAGCGCGGAACTCGTTGATGGGCACCTCGTCCTTGTTCTTGCCGGCGGCGCGGTATTGCTCCTCCACCTTCCACTCGATGGGAAGTCCGTGACAGTCCCAGCCCGGGACATAGTTGGAGTCGAAGCCCATGAGCTGGCGGCTTCGGGTAATGATGTCCTTGAGGATCTTGTTCAGCGCGTGGCCGATGTGCAGGTGGCCGTTGGCGTAGGGTGGGCCGTCGTGCAGGACGTATTTCTCGCAGGCCTTCCGCACCTCGCGGCAGCGGCGATAGAGATCCATTTCCTCCCAGCGCTTGAGGATCTCCGGCTCCTTCTTCGGCAGCCCGGCGCGCATGGGAAAGTTGGTCTTCGGCAGAAACAGGGTGGGGCGATAGTCCCGCCCCGTGCTTTCACCCTTGCTCATGGAATCGGCCCCGCTGCTGGAATTGTCCCGTGTTCGAGGCGGGTTTTAATGCAGCGCGCGGGGCAGGGCAATGGCGTATCATGCGTCACCCCGGCGCAAGCCGGGGTCTTGTGCAGCGGAGACCGGTGTCTGTTGCACGAGATTCCGGCTTTCGCCGGAATGACGAGCAAATAATTGGCATGACGCTAAAGGTGTCACGTCGGCGTGCGCATGGTCACCAGTTCCTCGGCGGCGGTGGGGTGCACGGCGATGGTGGCGTCCAGTTGTTCCTTGGTCGCGCCCGCTTCGATGAGCGCCGCCAGCAGCTGGATCATCTCTCCGGAAGCCTCGCCGATGAGGTGCGCGCCCAACAGTTTGCGCGTTTCCGGCTCCACCAGCAGTTTCATGAACATGCGCTCCTGCCGCCCTGAAATGGTGTGCATCATGGGCCGGAACTCGGTGCGATAGACCTCCACCTCGCCGTACCTTTCCCGCGCCTGCTCCTCCGTCAGGCCGCAGGTGGCCATTTCCGGCGTTGTGAACACGGCGGTCGGCACGCCCTCGTAGTTCAGCGGCGGCACCTCCCTGCCGCCGAATTCGCGGTCGGCGACGGCATGTCCCTCGCGAATGGCCACCGGCGTCAGCTGCGCCGGCGTGTCCGTCACGTCGCCGACGGCAAAGATGTGCGGCACGTTGGTGCGGTTGTATTCATCCACCTTCACCGCGCCGTTGGGCGCCACCTCCACGCCCGCCTTCTCCAGATGCAGGTCGAAAGTGTAGGGTTCGCGGCCCGTGGCATACATCACCTGCTCGACGGTGAGCGTCTCGCCCTTGCGCGTGTGCACCAGCAGCGTTTCGCCCTGCTTTTCGATGCGATCCACCTCCGCGTGCTCATGGATGGTGACGCCGCGCGTGGAAAGCGCCGCCGAGAGTTTCTCGCGCAGCTCCATGTCGAAGCCGCGCAGGATGGGCGCGCCCCGGTAAAGCAGATGAACATCCACTCCCAGCCCATTGAAGATGCTGGCGAATTCCACCGCGATATAACCTCCGCCGATGATGGCGATGGAGGCGGGCAGTTCCTCCAGCTCGAAGACCTCATTGGAGGTGATGGCGAACGCCGCGCCCGGCACGTTGTGCGGCACCCACGGCGCCGCGCCGGTGGCGATGAGGATTTTTGCCGCCGTGACGGTGCGATCTTCGGCGACGAGGAAGATTTCGTGCGGCCCGGCGAATTCTGCGCGGCTGTCAAGAATCTCGACGCCGTGCCGCTCCAGGTTGGCGCGATACAGACCCGACAGGCGCTCTACCTCCGCGCGCAATTTCTCGCGCAAGACGGACCAGCCAAAACCGGGCTTCTCCTTCACCTCCCACCCGAAACTTTTCGCATCCTCGAAGGCGTCATGGAAGCGCGAGGCATAGACCATCAGCTTTTTTGGCACGCAGCCGCGAATGACGCAGGTGCCGCCGATGCGGTATTCCTCGGCGATGGCCACGCTTGCCCCGTGGCTGGCGGCAATGCGGGCGGCGCGCACCCCGCCGGAGCCCGCGCCGATGACGAAGAGGTCAAAATCGTAGGTCATGGATAATTTCCCGATTTGGACCGCGAATGGTTTCCAACAAGGCCAAGGCCCCCATGCGCCCTTCCATTGCATCCTGCTTTCATCGTCATCCCCGCCACTTCCTTCGTCATTCCCGCGAAAGCGGGGATCCATTGCTGAGTCAAAGACTTGCTGGATTCCCGCTTTCGCGGGAATGACAAAGTTGGAACGCCCTGAGAGTTTTTTGGACATTTCAGGGCAAGCCGGAGGCTCATGCGTGGCAAGTTTTTCGTCATCCTGGCGAAAGCCAGGATCTCGTTCCTCGACCTAATGCGTTCATGGCTCGAGATTCCGGCTTGCGCCGGAATGACGTGGTATAGCCGGAGCGACAAGACATCACTCCCCGCCTTCCTTCATACGCTCCATGTGGCGTTTCATGGCCGCCTCGGGACCGAAATAGGCCTCTTGCAGCTCCACCGACCAGTAGCGCAGGTCCTTCAGGGGAATGGGCTGGCCGGTAACGGCGCAGCGCACGAAATCACCGGGCTGGATGACGCGAAAGTCGGCATCCATGAACAGCACCTTCGCTTCCTTGCCAAGGATGGGTGGAAATGTGTCGTTATGATTCATCATGAGCTCCTTATCATAGCAGAATGCATAAAAAACCACCCACCACCCCGCGCC